>NZ_AKJX01000021.1 GCF_000276605.1 Acidovorax sp. CF316
CGTCAGCTGGGCGCTGGCCAGCAGAGGCAGGGTTGCGACAAGGGCAGCGCCCAGGAACTTGATGGATGCGCGGGTCATGTTTCCTCCGGTTGGACAAAGTAGGGACAAGCGCTTTAAGCATGGACCGTGCCATGCACCATCGACACGCAATTCGCCTGGGGCCGGGACAGATGGGGATTCCCTATTAAAGTGAGGGTTGAGAGGATTGCTGACGCGCACCACCATGGTGCGATCGTGAAACATTTCACGCCAGTGCACCATAAAACGCACCCATCTGGGGAGAAAGTCGTCCATGAGTCTTGCTTTGGTGCAGAGCCGCGCCCTTCTGGGGCTGCAGGCACCGGCCGTCACCGTTGAAGTGCATCTGGCCAATGGCCTGCCCAGTTTCACCCTGGTGGGACTGGCCGAGGTGGAGGTCAAGGAGGCCCGCGAGCGCGTGCGCTCGGCGCTGCAGAACGCCGGACTGGAGTTCCCCCACAACAAGCGCATCACGGTGAACCTCGCCCCCGCCGACCTCCCCAAGGATTCGGGTCGGTTCGACTTGCCCATCGCGCTGGGCATCCTTGCCGCCAGCGGGCAGATCGATGGCAGCCGCCTGGCGGGCCATGAATTCGCGGGCGAACTCTCGCTGTCGGGCGAACTGCGCCCCGTGCGTGGCGCGCTGGCCACCAGCCTGGCGCTGCAGACCCAGCAGATCAGCGCCCAGCTGGTGCTGCCGCCGGGCAGTGCCGAAGAGGCCGCCCTGGTACCTGATGCCCAGGTGGTGCGTGCGCGCCACCTGCTGGATGTGGTGCGCGCCTTCCTGCCGCCCGGCACGCCGCCGCCCGAAGGGGACAGCGATGGTTTCACGCGCCTGCAGCCCACGCCCATGGTCAGCGGGCTGCAGGGCCCCGACATGGCCGACGTGAAAGGCCAGGCCATGGCCAAGCGCGCGCTGGAGATCGCCGCAGCCGGTGGCCACAGCGCCCTCATGGCCGGGCCGCCCGGCTCGGGCAAGTCCATGCTCGCACAGCGCTTTGCCGGCCTGCTGCCGCCCATGACGGTGCAGGAGGCACTGGAGAGCGCCGCCATCTCCAGCCTGGCCGGCCGCTTCAGCCCCGAACGCTGGGGACTGCGACCCACGGGGCAACCCCATCACACGGCCAGTGCCGTGGCGCTGGTGGGGGGAGGTTCGCCGCCACGGCCTGGCGAGATCTCGCTGGCGCACCATGGCGTGCTTTTTCTCGACGAATTTCCCGAGTTCACCAGGGCTGCGCTGGAGGCACTGCGCGAACCTCTGGAAACCGGCCACATCACGATCTCCCGCGCGGCGCAGCGCGCCGATTTTCCGGCCCGCTTCCAGATGGTCGCGGCCATGAACCCCTGCCCTTGCGGCTTTCTCGGCTCCACCCAGCGCGCCTGCCGCTGCACGCCCGACCAGATCTCGCGCTACCAGGGCAAGCTCAGCGGCCCGCTGCTGGACCGCATCGACCTGCATGTGGAGGTGCCCGCCGTGCCTTCGGAGCAGCTGCTCAAGGCGGCTCCCGGCGAATCCAGCGCCGCCATCCGCGAGCGCGTGGTGCAGGCACGTGCCCGGGCGCTGGCACGCCAGGGCCGGACCAACCAGGCGCTGCAGGGCCAGGAGATCGACGAACACCTGCACCTGGACGATGCGGCCGCCAAGTTCCTCAACACCGCGGCTGCACGCCTGGGCTGGTCGGCGCGCAGCACGCACCGCGCGCTCAAGGTGGCGCGCACCATTGCCGACCTGGCCGGTGCCGAGGCCACCGCCGTCGGCCATGTCGCCGAAGCAGTTCAATACCGCCGCGTACTGCGCAGTCCGGCTTGAACGCTATAGTTTCGCCACCTCCAGCAGCATCACCCCATGGCCAGCGCTTCCTCCCCCACCCTCGCACCCACCGCCACCGACGTGGTCGACAACAGCTACCTGCGCACCCTGGTGGGCTACAACGCGCGCCGGGCGTCGCTGTCCATCATCGAGGTGTTCATGGAGCGCATGGCGGTCTATGGGCTCAAGGTGGTGGATTTCTCGGTGCTCTCGCTGGTGGCGCACAACCCTGGCATCACCTCGCGCCAGCTGTGCTCCACGCTGGGCGTGCTGCCACCCAACCTGGTGGGCCTGATCGCCGCGCTGGACCGGCGCGGCCTGATCGAGCGCCGCCCGCACCCGAGCGACGGGCGCGCGATGGGCCTGCACCTGACGCCTGCGGGCGAGGACCTGTGCGATCAGGCCGAGCAGACCGCGGCCCAGCTGGAAATCGACGCCACGGCGCGCCTCACGGCCACCGAGCGCAAGACGCTGATCCGCCTGCTGCAGAAAGTCTACGACTGAGGCACCGGGTCAGGCCGCAGCGGGCTTCTCGGCGGCCTTGTCCAGCCCCAGCAGACGCACCGCATTGCCCTTGAGGATGCCGGGCATCACCTCGGGCTTGAAGCCGGCTTCCTGGAAGTCCTTCATCCAGCGCTCGGGCGTGATCAGCGGGTAGTCGCTGCCGAACAGGATGCGGTCCTTGAGCAGGGTGTTGGCGTACTGCACCAGCTGCTTGGGAAAGTACTTGGGGCTCCAGCCCGACAGATCGATCCAGACGTTGGGCTTGTGCGTGGCGACCGAGAGCGCCTCGTCCTGCCACGGAAAGCTCGGGTGGGCCATGACGATCTGCATGTCGGGGAAGTCGATGGCCACGTCATCCAGGTGCATGGGGTTGCTGTATTCCAGGCGCAGGCCGCCGCCGCAGCGCATGCCGCTGCCGATGCCGCTGTGGCCGGTGTGGAAGATGGCGGGCATGCCGTACTCGGCGATCACCTCGTAGATCGGCCAGGCCATCTGGTCGTAGGGGTGGTAGCCCTGCACCGTGGGGTGGAACTTGAAGCCCTTGACGCCGTGCTCCTCGATCAGGCGGCGCGCCTCGCGCGCCCCCATCTTGCCCTTGTGCGGGTCGATGCTGGCGAAGGCCATCATCATGTCGCTGTTGGCCTTGGCGGCCTCGGCGATCTCCTCGTTGGGGATGCGCCGGCGGCCCATCTTGGACTCGGCATCCACGGTGAACATCACCAGGCCGATCTTCTGCTCGCGGTAGTAGGCCACCGTCTCGGCGATGGTCGGGCGCCGGCCGTTCTTGAAGTACTTGTCGGCGGCGCGGTCGTACTCCTCGCCATAGTTGTCGAAGGGGTTCCAGCAGCTCACCTCGGCGTGGGTGTGGATGTCGATGGCGATCAGGTTCTCGTGGTCCATATGTGTCTCCTATGGGAGCCGGGCTTGCATGGCGCCGCCCTTCAGCATGCACCACCGCAGGGGGCGCAGATCAAGGGTAACTACCAATAAAAAACCGGGCTGGCTTGCTTGAATTGGTTATTAACTATAACCACAATCCATCCATTACGAAAGCCACCATGACCCATCCAGACATCCATTTCGAGCTCTCCGGCGATGAGCAGGAAGTTGCCGTCATCCGCCTGACCCGCAGCGCCAAGCGCAACGCCTTGAACGACGGCCTGATCCTGGCCCTGCGCGACCTGTTCGAGACCATGCCCGCTGGCGTGCGTGCCGCGGTGATCGACGGCGAAGGACCGCATTTCTGCGCCGGGCTCGACCTGTCCGAGCTCAAGGAGCGCGACGCGGGCCAGGGCCTGTACCACTCGCGCATGTGGCATGCGGCGCTCGAGCGCGTGCAGTACGGCCCCGTGCCCGTGATCGCGGCACTGCACGGCGCGGTAGTGGGCGGCGGGCTGGAGCTGGCCAGCGCCTGCCACATCCGCGTGGCCGACGAGTCCACCTTCTATGCGCTGCCCGAGGGCTCGCGCGGCATCTTCGTGGGCGGCGGCGGCGCGGTGCGCATCCCCAAGCTGATTGGCGCGGCACGCATGACGGACATGATGCTCACCGGCCGCGTCTACAACGCGCAGGACGGCGAGAAGGTCGGCTTTGCCCAGTACCTGGTGCCCGAGGGCCAGGCCTTCGCCAAGGCGCTGGAGCTGGCCAGGCGCGTGGCGCAGAACGCGCCGCTGACCAACTACGCGCTGATGCACGCCCTGCCGCGCATCGCCGAGCAGCCGGCCGACCAGGGTTTCTTCACCGAAGCCATGATGGCCGCGATCGCCCAGAGCGCGCCCGAGGCCAAGTCACGCCTGGCGGACTTCCTGGAAGGCCGAGCCGCCAAGGTGCGCAAAGACTGAGCCCCCCATCCCCTACCGCCGGACCTCCATCCCATGAGCGATCTTTCCACTCCCCTCGCGCCGCCGCGCTACCGCCCTGTCCCCTTCGGCGTCACCCGCGTCAATCTGCGCGAAGGCGCACCCGGCGTGCGCTACCTGCAGGCCGATCTGCCCCTGGGCGCCCATGCGCGCCGGGTGACGGACTACCTGGTGCACTGGGCCGAGGCGGAGCCCGAGCGCAGCTTCCTGGCACGCCGCACGCAGCAGGCCGACGGCACCACCGGCGATTGGCAACACATCAGCTACGCCCAGGCGCTGGACGCCGCGCGCAGCATCGGCCAGGCGCTGCTGGACAGGGGCCTCTCCGCCGAGCGCCCGGTGGTGGTGCTCAGCGAGAACAGCCTGGAGCATGCGCTGATGGCGCTGGGCTGCATCTATGCCGGCGTGCCCTACTGCCCCGTGTCGCCCGCCTACGCCACCGTGAGCCAGGACTACGACAAGCTGCGCCACGTGCTGGACACGCTGACGCCGGGCCTGGTGTTCGCGGCCGATGGTGCGCGCTTTGGCCGCGCCATCGAAGCCACCGTGGCGGCGGACGTGGAGATCGTGCTCGCCCAGGGCGCCATCGACGGCCGCAAGGCCACCACCTTCCAGAGCCTGCGCAACACCCTGGCCACGCCGGCCGTGGATGCGGCCATGCACGCCACGGGCCCGGGCACCATCGTGAAGTTTCTGTTCACCAGCGGCTCCACCAAGATGCCCAAGCCGGTGATCAACACCCAGCGCATGTGGTGCGCCAACCTGCAGCAGATCACGCAGTCGCTGCCGGTGCTGGCCGAAGCGCCACCGGTTCTGGTGGATTGGCTGCCCTGGAACCACACCTTCGGCAGCAACCACAACTTCGGCCTCACCCTGCAGCACGGCGGCACGCTCTACATCGACGACGGCAAGCCCACGGCCGCGCTGATCGGCGAGACGCTGCGCAACCTGCGCGAGATTGCGCCCACCGTGTACTTCAACGTGCCCACCGGCTTCGAGATGATCGCCGAGGCGATGAAGACCGACGCCGTGCTGCGCCGCACGCTGCTGTCGCGGGTGCGCATGTTCTTCTACTCGGGCGCCGGCCTGGCCCAGCCCATCTGGGACAGCCTGCACGCCACGCAGGAAGCCGAACTCGGCGAGCGCATCGTCATGTCCACAGGCCTGGGGATGACCGAGTCGGCCCCGTCGGCGATGTTCTGCAACAGCCCCGACGTGCGCTCGGGCCACATCGGCGCGCCCGTGCCGGGCATGACGCTCAAGCTGGTGGACGTGGACGGCAAGACCGAGGTGCGCTACCGCGGCCCCAACGTGACGCCGGGCTACTGGCGCTCGGACGCCGCCACGCGCGAGGCCTTCGACGACGAGGGCTACCTGTGCACCGGCGACGCGGTGCTGTGGATCGACGACAACGACATCCACCGCGGCCTGCGCTTCGATGGCCGCATCGCCGAGGATTTCAAGCTCTCCACCGGCACCTTCGTGAGCGTGGGCCCGATGCGCGCGAAGATCGTCGTGGCCGGCGCCCCGTATATCCAGGACGCGGTGCTCACCGGCCTGAACAGGAAGGAAGTGGGCGCGCTGCTGTTCCTCTCGCCCGCCTGCCGCGAGGTCAGCGGCCTGGCTGCCGACGCCCCCTGGGCCGAGGTGATCGCCAGCACCGGCGTGCGCCAGCGCATCCAGGCCGTCATCGACCACCTGGCCCGCGAATCCACGGGCAGCGCCAGCCGCGTGGCGCGCGCACTGCTCATGGCCGAGCCGCCCTCGCTCGACAAGGGCGAGATCACCGACAAGGGCTCCATCAACCAGCGTGCCGTGCTCAAGCACCGCGACGCCCTGGTGCAGGCCCTGCACGACGGCGCCGCCCCCGGCACCATCGTGCCCAACGCCTGACGCCCAACCCCCAAGGAACCATCCATGCAGATCCAAGGACAGACCGCCCTCGTCACCGGCGCCGCATCGGGCCTGGGCGAGGCCACCGCCCGCGAGCTGGCCCGCCTCGGCGCCAAGGTCGCGGTGCTCGACGTGAACACCGCCCTCGCCACCCAGGTGGCCGAGAGCATCAACCGCCAGCATGGCGCCGGCACGGCCGTGGCCTGCACCTGCGACATCACCCAGACCGAGAGCGTGGCCGCCGCCCTGGCCCAGGCCGAAGCGGCCCTGGGCCCGGCGCGCATCCTCATGAACGTGGCCGGCATTGGCAGCGCCAAGCGTGTGGTGCAGCGCGACGGCAGCGCTGCGCCGCTCGAGGACTTCGCCCGCGTGGTGGGCATCAACCTGATCGGCAGCTACAACATCAGCCGGCTGTTCGCAGCGGCGTGCGCCAAGCTGGCCCCCCTTTCCAACGGCGAGCGCGGCGTGATGATGTTCACGGCCTCGGTGGCGGCCTTCGACGGCCAGGTGGGCCAGCAGGCCTACAGCGCCTCCAAGGGCGGGCTGGTGGGCATGACCCTGCCCATGGCGCGCGACCTGGCGCAGCACGGCATCCGCGTGTGCACCGTGGCCCCGGGCCTGTTCGCCACGCCGCTCATGAAGGAGCTGCCCGAGGCCGTGCAGCAGTCGCTGGCCGCGAGCATCCCCTTCCCGCCACGCCTGGGCAAGCCCGAGGAGTTTGCCGAGCTGGCGGCCCACATCGTGACCAACGGACACCTCAACGGGGAGGTGATCCGGCTCGATGGCGCCCTGCGCATGGCGCCCCGTTAGCCCCCATTCCCCGCCCCGTCAACACACCATACCTATACCGGAGACAACCATGACGACGACACGACGCCACTTTGTTCACACCCTGGGCAGCGCCGCCGCCCTCGCGGCGCTTTATCCCCTGTCCTCCTTCGCGCAGGCGCTGGACCAGGTCAAGATCATGTACGGTTTTCCGGCCGGCAGCGCGGGCGACAGCGTGGCCCGCCGCGTGGCCGAGAAGCTGGGCGGCACGGCCTACAGCAAGAACCCGGGCTTCGTCGAGAACAAGCCGGGCGCCGGTGGCCGCATTGCGGTGGAAACGCTGAAGAACTCCCCCGCCGATGGTTCGGTGCTCACCCTGGCACCGGTGTCGGCCCTGTCGGTGTACCCGCACATCTACCCCAAGCTCAGCTACAAGCCCGAGGACGTGGTGCCCGTCTCCATCGGCGCGATCATGCACCACGGCCTGGCCGTGGGCCCGGCCGTGCCGGCCGAGGTGAAGACGCTCAAGGACTTCCTGGCCTGGGCCAAGGCGAATCCGGACAAGGCCAGCTACGGCTCGCCCGGCGCGGGCTCCATGCCCCACCTGCTGGGCGCGCTGCTGGGCATCCGTGCGGCAGTGGAGCTCAAGCACGTGCCCTACCGTGGCACCGTGCCCAGCATCACCGACCTGGTGGGCGGCCAGATCGCTGCCGCCATGAACCCCAGCGGCGACTACCTGCAGTACATGAAGACCGGCCGCGTGCGCGTGCTGGCCACCTCGGGCAAGAAGCGCTCGCCCTACCTGCCCGATGTGCCCACCTTCATCGAGCTGGGCTACCCCGACGTGACCTCCGAGGAATGGTTCGGCTTCTACGCCCCGGCCAAGACGCCCGCCGCCACGCTGGCCAGTGCCAATGCGGCCATCACCGGCGCGCTCAAGGACAAGACCGTGATCGACGCGCTGGGCATCGTTGGCCTGGTGGCCCACGGCAGCACGCAGCAGGAGATGCTGGCCGACCAAAAGGCCGAGTTCGAGCGCTGGGGCCCGCTGGTCAAGCAGATCGGGTTCACCTCGGAATCCTGAGTCTGGATTGGCGTCCCCTGGGGGGACGCCCCGGTGGCGCTGGTCTTTGGCTGCGCCAGTTGCCAAGCCGCAGGTACACAACGGATATTGGAAGCACGACCCGCATGCAAGCACACCAGACCCTGGCCGATATCCAGCACCTGCTGTCCAAGGTGCTCCAGGCCCCTGCGCAGTGGCAGGCGCTGGCGGCATTTGCCGACACCGATGGTGACCTCACGGCGCAGGTGCTGGACGAGGCCGCGAAGTTCGTCGACAGCGCCATCGCTCCGCTGCAGCGCATCGGCGATGAAGAAGGCTGCCGCTTCGAAGCCGGCACCGTCACCACGCCCGCCGGCTTTCGCGCGGCCTACCAGGCCTTCTGGCAGGCCGGCTGGCCCTCGCTGGCCTGCGCACCCGAGGACGGTGGCCAGGGCCTGCCCGCAGTGCTCGAATGCGTGCTGTTCGAATGGCTGGCCGGTGCCAACCACGGCTGGACCATGGCCCCCGGGCTGTTGCATGGTGCCTACGAATGCCTGCGCCACCATGGCAACGACGCCCTGAAGACTGCGTACCTGCCGAAGATCGCCAGCGGCGAGTGGCTGGCCACCATGTGCCTGACCGAGGCCCATGCGGGCAGCGACCTGGGCCTGGTGCGCACGCGCGGCGTGCCGCAGGCCGACGGCAGCGTGCGCGTGAACGGCAGCAAGATCTTCATCTCCGGCGGCGAGCACGACCTCACCGACAACATCGTGCACCTGGTGCTGGCGCGCCTGCCCGGCGCACCGGCCGGCCCCAAAGGCCTTTCGCTGTTCCTCGTGCCCAAGCGGCTGCCGGGCGGCGAGCGCAATGCCGTGGTGTGCGAACGCATCGAGGAAAAGATGGGCCTGCACGGCAGCCCCACCTGCGTGATGCGCTTCGACGATGCCACGGGCTGGCTGGGGGGCGAGCCGCACAAGGGCCTGGCCGCCATGTTCGTGATGATGAACGCTGCGCGCCTGCATGTGGGCCTGCAGGGCCTGGGCCTGCTCGAGGCGGCCTGGCAGAAAGCCAGCGCCTATGCGCAGGAGCGCCGGCAGATGCGTGCGCCCAGGGCCGCCGGCAGCAACGCCCCCACCGGCCCCGACCCGATTGCCGAGCACCCCGCCATGCGCCGCATCCTGCAGACGCAGCGCGCCTGGATCGACGGCGGGCGCATGCTGGCCTACCACACCGCCCTGCAGCTCGATGGGGCGCGGCACCACCCCGATGCCACCGAGCGCGCCGTGGCCCAGCGCTGGTGCGCGCTGGTCACGCCCGTGCTCAAGGCCGCGCTGACCGACCAGGCCTTCCACGGCGCAAGCGCCTGCCTGCAGGTCTTTGGCGGCCACGGCTATGTGCGCGAGTGGGGCATCGAGCAGGTCGTGCGCGACGCCCGCGTGGCCATGATCTACGAGGGCACCAACGAGATCCAGGCCCTCGACCTGCTGGTGCGCAAGGTGCTGGCCGATGGCGGCCAGGGCCTGTGCGCCCTGCTCGCATCGCTGCGCCATGGCCTGCCGCAGGACGAGGCTGCCAACACCCGGCGCAACGCACTGGCGGACACCACGCGCGCCCTGGCGGCCGCGGCAGCCACCGATCCGCAGCTCCCGTACTGGGTGGCCGACGACTACCTGCGCGCCGTGGCCCTGGTGCTGCTGGAATGGGCCTGGGCCCGCATTGTGGCCACCCCCGCCAGCCAGGGCCCGCGCTGGGCCGAGCCGGCCCGTGCCTTCGCCACCTGGGTGCTGCCCGAATTCGACATGCGCCTGGCCATCATCCGCCAGCGCCTGTCCACCGCCGCTGCCGACGTCCATCGACGTCAGGCGCCCGCCATGGCTGCCGCCTGACGGTCCACGCCTTTTCTGTCTTCGCTTTCCCCATCCCACAGCGCTTCGAGGCCGCGCTGCGGGTCTGCCTGCCTGCGCCTTGCGACAACACACGAGGAGACAACACCATGAAGAGGAACGAGGGTATCTGGAACCTGCACGGCCTGGGCCGCCCCCTGGCACTGGCGGCATTGCCCGCGGCCGCACTGCTGGTCGCCGGCTGCGGCGGATCGGACGGTGGGCTGCGGCAACTGTCTGCGGCCTCGCCGGGCACGCTGCAGTCCTGCGCCAACCTGGCCACCACGCTGGCGCTGCCCAACACGCGCATCGCCTCCGCCGTGCCCGTGGCCGAGGGCGAGCTCAAGGCGACCGGCGTGAACACCCCCATCCCGGCGCACTGCCTGGTCAAGGGCGCGATGAACCAGCGCACCAGCGCCGTCGATGGCGCGAGCTATGCCATCGGGTTCGAGATGCGCATGCCCGTGGCCTGGAACGGCCGCTTCCTCTACCAGGCCAATGGCGGCCTCGACGGCAGCGTGGTCACCGCGCTGGGCGCAACCAGCGGTGCGGCACCCGTCGCGCCGGCGCTGAGCCAGGGCTTCGCGGTGCTCAGCTCCGACGCGGGGCACAGCGCACCCACGCCCTTCTTCGGCGTGGACCCGCAGGCCCGGCTGGACTATGGCTACACGGCCGTGGGCAGCCTCACACCCATGGCCAAGGACCTCATCAAGAGCGCCTATGGCAAGGCGCCCGACCGCTCCTACTTCGCGGGCTGCTCCAACGGCGGGCGCCATGCCATGGTGGCCGCCTCGCGCTATGCGGACCAGTACGACGGCATCCTCGCCGGCAACCCGGGCTTTCACCTGCCCAAGGCGGCCACGGCCCAACTGTGGAAGGCCCAGCAGTACGCCAAGGTCTCCACTCCCGACGCCAGCGGCCAGCCCGACCTGAACACTTCGGTGACGGCCGCCGAGTACAAATTGCTGGGCAGCCGCATCCTGGCCAAGTGCGACGCGCTGGACGGCGTGACCGACGGCCAGGTCAACGACGTGGCGGCCTGCCAGGGCGCCTTCAACCTGCAGACCGATGTGCCGAGCTGCGCGCCCGGTGCCGCGCGCGATGGCAGCTGCCTGACCCCGGCGCAAAAAACCGTACTGGCCGACATCTTCGCCGGCCCCAAGAACAGCAAGGGCGAAGCGCTGTACACCGGCACCTGGTTCGACCCGGGCGTGGGCGGCGTCAACTTCGCACAATGGCACCTGGGCTCGCCCGCCACGCGCGACGCCGGCGCCGTGGCCTTCATCTTCACCTCGCCACCGTCCACGGTAGCGGCCTTCAGCGCCACCACGGGCCTGCAGTACGCCCTGGCCTTCAGCATGGAGACCGACTACCCGAAGATGTTCGCCACCAGCGCGCTCTACCCCGAGTCGCCTTGGTCCTTCATGACGCCACCCAATGAAGTCGATCTCGGCACCCTCAAGGAACGCGGTGCCAAGATGATGGTCTACCACGGCGTGGCCGATGGCGTGTTCTCCCCCGTGGACACCGCCAACTGGATGGACCGGCTGCAGGCCCACCACAAGGGCGATGCCGCGGGCTTTGCGCGCCTGTACATGGTGCCCGGCATGAACCACTGCTCGGGCGGCCCGGCCACCGACCAGTTCGACATGCTGGCCCCGCTGGTGCAGTGGGTGGAACAGGGCAAGGCGCCCGACACCGTGCTGGCCCAGGCACGCGGTGCCGGTGCCAACGTGGTGAACACCGAGCTGCCCGCCAACTGGTCGGCCAACCGCACGCGCCCGCTGTGCGTCTACCCCAAGGTGGCGCGCTACAACGGCACGGGCGATGTGGAGAACGCCAGCAGCTTCAGCTGCCGGTGAGCGGCTGATTCCGGGGGCGACGGGCTCCCGGGAGTAGCCGCCAGGTCACAGCGGTAACAGGGGGTGAGTGCGATGGCGCCCGCCCCCTGGCCGCTGGCACACTGCGCCCATGTTGTGAACCCACGAAGGACCACGCCATGGAAACCCAGGAACTGCACCGCGGCCGCCTGATCGACCACATCCAGCTGGTGGTGCGCGATCTGCCGGCCAGCCAGGCCTTCTACAGCGCCATCTTCGAGGTGCTCAAGGTGCCGATGGGAGGCACCGCCGAAGACTATTTTTGGGCCGACGAGCTCTTCGTCTCCACGTCCAAAAGTGCCGCGGCACAGGGCCACCTCACGGGCCGGCACCACCTGGCCTTCCAGGCACAGGACGAGGCCATGGTGCAGGCCTGCTACAAGGCGGCCCTGGCCCATGGCGGCAAGGACAATGGCGCCCCCGGTGAGCGCCCCTACCACCCCGGCTACTACGCGGCCTTCGTGCTCGACCCCGATGGCAACAACATCGAGGCCGTGTTCCACGGCAAGGCCCAGCGCAGCGCGCCTTCGGTCAAGATCACGTTCTAGCTTGCACGAAACGGTGGATCGTGTGCCCGTGCGAGTCCACGGCCACCGTGACCGGAAAGTCCACCACCTCGAATTCGTGGATGGCCTCCATGCCCAGGTCGGCAAAGGCCAGCACCCGCGCCTTGCGGATGGAGCGCGACAGCAGGTAGGCCGCGCCTCCGGTCGCCGCGAGGTAGGCCCCGCCATGGCGGCGGATGGAGGCGATCGCATCCGGCCCGCGCTCGGCCTTGCCCACCATGGCCAGCAGGCCGGTCTGCGCCAGCAGCGGCTCCACGAAGCGGTCCATGCGCGTGGCAGTGGTCGGCCCGGCCGGGCCCACGGCTTCGCCGGCCACGGCGTCCACCGGGCCCACGTAGTAGATGGTGCGGCCGCGCAGGTCCACCGGCAGCGGCTGGCCGCGCTGCAGCAGGTCCACGAGGCGCTTGTGCGCGGCATCGCGCGCGGTGAGCAGGGTGCCCGTGAGCAGCAGGGTCTGGCCGACCTTCCAGCGGCCGACCTCGGCACGGTCCAGCGTGTCCAGGTCCACGCGCACCGCATCGTCCACCGTGAAGTGGTCGGGAATGCCGTCCCAGGCGTCGAGCGACAGGTCCGGTAGCGGGGCCGGCCCCGTGCCGTCCAGCGTGAGGCGCAGGTAGCGCGTGGCCGCGCAGTTGGGGATCAGCGCGACCGGAATCGTGGCCGCATGGCAGGGTGCGCTGCGCACCTTGACGTCGAGCACGGCCGAGAGGCCGCCCAGCCCCTGCGCGCCGATGCCCAGCGCATTGCTGCGCGTGTGCAGGTCCAGGCGCAGCGCCTCCTCGGGCGTGGCCGCGCCGCGCGCACGCAGTGCATCGATATCGATGGCATCGAACAGCGACAGCTTGGCCAGCAACATGGCCTGCTCAGGGCTGCCACCGATGCCGATGCCCAGCACGCCGGGCGGGCACCAGCCCGCGCCCATGCCGGGCAACTGGGCCAGCACCCAGTCGGCCACGCTATCGCTGGGGTTGAGCGTGGCAAAGCGCGCCTTGACGTCGCCGCCGCCGCCCTTGGCCACCACCAGCAGCTCCAGCACATCGCCCTCCACCAGTTCGCAGTGCACGATGGAGGGGGTGTTGTCGCGCGTGTTGGTGCGCGCGCCCAGCGGGTCGGCCACCATGGTGGCGCGCAGCGGGTTGGCCGGGTCGCCATAGGCCGTGCGCACCGCGTCGTCGACCACCGCCTGCAGGCTGCGCAGTGGGGCGCCGTCGTGGCGCACGAAGGCCACGCCCAGGCCGATGCGCAGGAACACCTGGGCCACACCCGTGTCCTGGCACAGCGGCCGCCGGCCCAGCGCCGCCATGCGGCTGTTCACCAGCAACTGGCCCATGGCGGCGCGCGCCGGGGCATGGGTCTCGGCCGCATGCGCGCGGCGCAGCGCGCGCACGAAGTCGGGCGGGTGCCGGTGGCTGATGAACTGCAGCGCCTGGGCGATGCTGGTGGCCAGGTCTTCCTGCGCGATGCGGGTCATGGGCTGTGTTTCTTGCTCAGTCGATCTGGATCTTGGCGTCGGTCGCCACCTTGCGCCACTTGTCCACCTCGGCCGCGGTGTGCTTGGCGAATGCCTCGGGCGCGTACTGGGCTTCGGGCAGCAGGTGGATGCCCTGGGCCACCATGCGCGCCGTCCAGGGCTTGTCGGCCAGGGCCTTGAGGTAGGCCTGGTGGAGCTTTTGCACCACGTCCTTGGGCACCCCCTTGGGCGCATACAGGCCATACCAGGTGGCGGCCTCGAAGCCGGGCAGGGTCTTGTCGGCCAGCGGGGCCACGTTCGGGTACTGCTGCGGCATGGGCGTGAGCGAGGTCAGCGCAATCGCATTGAGCCGCCCGCCCGTGACCTGGGGCAGCGCGGTGTTGCTCTGGTCGAACATGGCCTCCACCTGGCCGCCCACCAGGTCGTTCATGGCCGGGGCCGCGCCCTTGTACGAGATGGACGTGACCTCGATGCCGGCGCGCGACTCGAACAGCGCAGCGATCAGGTGCGAGGTGGAGCCCACGCCCGCATTGCCGAAGTTGATCTTGCGCGGGTTGGCCTTGGCCGCCGCGATCAGCTCGGCCGCCGTCTTGTAGGGCGAGCTCTTGGGCACCAGCAGCACCAGCGGCGTGTCGGGGAAGCGGAACACCGCCTCGAAGTCCTTCACCGGGTCGTAGGCCAGCTTCTTGTACAGCGAAGGCGCCGCGCCCATGTAGCCCATGTGGCCGACCAGGAAGGTGTAGCCGTCGGGTGCCGACTTGGCGGCCTTGGCCGCGCCGATGGTGCCGCCCGCGCCGGCCGCGTTCTCGATCACGATGGACTGGCCGATCTGGCGCCCCACCTTGTCGGCGATGTCGCGCGCCATGGCGTCGGTGGGCCCGCCCGCCGCGAACGGCACGACCCAGGTGAGCGGCTTGGCAGGCCAGGCCTGCTGGGCGTGGGCGAAGGTGGCGGCGCACAGCAATGCGGCGGCGGCACCGAGGACTTTGGCGGTGTTCATGGACTTGTCTCCTGCAATGGTTGTGGGAAGGAACGGAAAGCGCAAGCGGATGCGGTGCGTCAGTGGCCGAGCGCGGCCGATGCGGCCAGGGCGCGGTCCACCATGGCGGGCGCCAGGCCCAGGTAATTGGCGGGGTCGGTGAGGCGGTCGATCGCCGCGCGGTCGAAGTGGCGCACCACCTCGGGCAATGCGGCCAGCGCCTCGGCCAGGGTGCCGCCCTCTTCGTTGACAGTGCGGCAGGCGCCATAGACCACGTCGTGCGCCTGCTGGCGGCCCATGGCCGGCGCCAGGCCCATCATCACGGCCTCGGCCACGATCAGGCCGCGGCTTAACCGCAGGTTGCTGCGCATGCGCGCCTCGTCCACGATCAGGCCGCCGAGCGCGAACTTGGCCTGGTGCAGCGCGCCTGCGGTGAGGATGAAGCTCTCGGGCAGCGCCAGCCATTCGGCATGCCAGGGTCCGGTGGCGCGCTCGAAGTCCTGCACCATGGCATCGACCATCAGCCCCGCGTGCTGACGCACGGCCTTGGAGGCCGCCAGCATCAGCTCGCTGGAGATCGGGTTGCGCTTTTGCGGCATGGTGCTGCTCGCGCCGCGGCCCTTCACGAAGGGCTCGTAGACCTCGCCGAACTCGGTGGAGGCCATGATCATGATGTCCAGCGCGATCTTGCCCAGCGAGCCGGTGACCAGGGCCAGCAGGTTCACCGCCTCGGCAAAGCCGTCGCGCGCCACGTGCCAGGTGGTCACGGGCACGGCCAGGTTGAGCTCGTCGGCCAGCGCGGCCTGCACTTCGAAGCCCTTGTCGCCCAGCGAGGCCAGCGTGCCCGCTGCCCCGGCGAACTGCACCACCAGCACGCGCTTGCGCAGCTCGGCCAGGCGCTCCTGGTGGCGGTCGAACATGGCCAGCCAGATCGCCGCCTTGTAGCCGAAGGTGACGGGCAAGGCCTGCTGCAGGTGGGTGCGGCCGGCCATGGGGGTGTCGCGGTGCTTGGCGGCCAGCGCGGCCAGGATGCCGCGCAGTTCGCGGATGTCGGCCTCCACCAGTGCCAGGCCGTCGCGCAGCTGCAGCACGTTGGCCGTGTCCATGATGTCCTGCGTGGTGGCACCCCAGTGCACGTAGCGCCCGGCCTCGCCGCACATCTCCACCAGCTGGTGCACCAGCGGCAGGATGGGATAGCCCACGATGTCGGTCTCGTGGCGCATGTGGTCGAAGTCCACGCGGTCCAAGCGCGATTCGTGCGCGATGGCTTCGGCCGCGTTGGCCGGGATCACGCCGCAGCGCGCCTCGGCCCGGGCCAGCGCCACCTCCACCTCGATGTAGCGGGCGATCAGGGTGCGGTCGGAGAACACCTCGCGCATGCGCGGCGTGCCGAAGGCGTCGCGGAACAGCACCGAATCGAGCACCGTGCTGGCAGGGGTAAACAGGGAAAAGGACATGGCAGGCCGGATATGTTGATAAAATACGAACATATATAAATGTTCGAACAAATAAACTGTAAATATGTTCGAACAAAACTCAACCTGGGGTTTTCCCTGAGCAGGAGCCTGCCCGCATGACCGCCGCCAAGAACCCCGATCTCGCCCGCGAACTGTCCGAGGGGATTGCCTCCGGGCGCTTTGCCGTGGGCACGCTGCTGCCCACCGAGTTCGAGCTGTGCGACCAGTACGGCCTGAGCCGCTATGCCGTGCGCAAGGCGCTGGACGAACTGCAGGAGCTGGGACTGATCTCGCGGCGCAAGAACGTGGGCACGCGCGTGGAGGCCATGCGGCCGCGCGCCGGCTTCACGCAGTCCATCGCCACGGTGCAGGAGCTGGCGCGCTTCGGCGCCGAGCACGTGCGCACGGTGCAGTCGGTCAGCGAGGTGGTCGCGGACCTGGCGCTCGCCAAGGACCTGGGCTGCCCCGGAGGCACGCGCTGGCTGCACATCGCCTGCCTGCGCATGGAAGGCGGCAGCGCCAAGGCGCGCCCGATCTGCTGGCTGGACCTGTACATCGACCCGGCGTATGCCGACATCGGCCCCATCGTGCGCGACGCGCCCGAGACGCTGGCCAGCTCCATCATCGAGGAGCGCTACGGCCGGCGCATCGCGCGCATCCGCCAGGACATCGAGGCCGTGCTGGTGCCGCGCGAGCATGCCGAGGCACTGCGCGCCGAGGCCGGCGCACCGGCCCTGAAGATCACGCGCCACTACCTCGATTCGGCCGACCAGGTGTTCGAGATCTCGGTCTCGCTGCACCCCGCGGACCGGTTCAAGTTCTCGCTGGAACTGAGCCGTTCGCGAGAATGAGGGCGCTGCTGCAAGCCTGCTGACAAACCGCTGTCAGCAGCAGGTCATCACCATCGGGGCTTCTTCATTCACACCCAAGGAGCCCTTCATGAAAAACGCCATCAGCTGGTTCGAAATCCCCACCACCCAACTGGACCGCGCCCAGGCGTTTTACGAGGCCGTGCTGGGCCAGGCCATGCGCCGCGAGTCCATGGGCCCGAGCGAAGGTGCGGTGTTTTCGTACGACCCGGAGTCCGACGGAACGGGCGGTGCGCTGATGATGGGGCCGACCGCGCCCCAGCTGGCAGCAGGCGCTGGCACCCTGGTCTACCTGGATGCGTCGCCCTCACTCGATGCGGCCCTGGAACGGGTGGTGGCGCAGGGCGGCAAGGTGGCCCTGCCGCGTCAGGCCCTGCCACCAGGCATGGGCTTCTTCGCGCACATCCAAGACCTGGATGGCAACCGCGTGGGCCTGCACGCCGAGGCCTGAGGAGTATGGGCATGGCAGCAGCAACCGCACTGGCCCATCAGCCCACCCTGTGGGCCGAAGCAGCCCATCCCGCCATGGCCGCGCCACGCGGCAACTGGATCGCCGTGGCCTGCGCGGACCATGCGCGCCGCGGCTGCGCCGAGCCCGACGCCGGCTACATGCAGGTGTGCCATGGCAAGATCGCGCCGCTGCGGCGCGTGAAACCCGGCGACAGGCTCGCCTATTACGCGCCCACGGTCACCATGGGCGGCAGCGACAAGCTGCAGGCCTTCGTGTCGCTGGGGCTGGTGAAGCCCGGCGATCCCTATGCCTTCGACATGGGCGGCGGTTTCATCCCGTTCCGAAAGGACGTGGACTACGTGCCCGCCCGCGAAGCGCCGATCGCGCCGCTGCTCGACCACTTCGACTTCGTGCAGGACCGCGCGCGCTGGGGCTATGCGTTCCGCTTCGGGCTCTTCGCCGTCAGCGACCACGACATGCGGCTGATTGCCGATGCCATGGGTGCCAGCGCGGATTCACTGCATCTCTAACGCTATGGATGCGCCGGCCCTGCGCGCACGCGCGCCAGGGCGGCGGGCACATCGGTCCAGGCCGGGCGGCTCGGCGCATAGCGCTGGCGCATGTAGCCCGCGAGTTCGGCGATCTGCGCATCGCTGAGCGCGTCGCCAAAGCCGGGCATGAAACCCAGTTCGCGCGAAGCGGGCTCGCGGATGCCGTGGACGATGACCTGCAGCAGGTTGTCGGGCCGGTCGCTGTGCAGGTTGCTGTTGAGCGCCAGCGGCACGTTGGCGCCCAGCAGTTTCGGTCCGTCGCCATCGTGGTGGCAGGCGGCGCAGGCGCCATTGAACAGGCGCTGGGCCTGGCCGGGCCGGGGCGCCAGGGCGGCCGCCTGAGCAACCGCGGCCCGGGCCCTGGCCTGCACGGCGTCGGCGGCAGGTTCGGCAGCGGCGCTGAACGAGGCCAGGTAGGTGGCCATGGCGCGGATGTCCTCATCGGGCAGCTTCGCCAGCTCCTGCACCACGGGCGCCATGGGGCCGGAGGCGCTGCCATGCTCCGGGCTGTGGCCCTTGCGCAGGTAGCTGTACAGGGCGTCGGCGCTCCAGGGCACGGGCGCCTTCGATAGGCCGGTGAGCGCGGGTGCTTCCCAGCCATCGACCAGCGCACCCGAAAGGAAGGCCGCGCCGCCCATCTCGGCCCCCAGCGCATTGCGCGGCGTGTGGCAGGCACCGCAGTGGCCGGCGCCCTGCACCAGGTAGGCGCCGCGGTTCCATTCGGGCGGGCGCGTGGGGTCGGGCTTCCAGGGCGTGGCGTCGTGGAACAGCGCGTTCCAGCCGGCCATGAGCGGGCGCACGCTGAACGGGAAGGCCAGTTGCGTGGCCGGCACCTCAGAGCGCACCGGTGGCTGGGCCATGAGCCAGGCGTACAGCGCCGTCAGGTCGTCGTCGCCCATCTTCGCGAACGAGGTGTAGGGGAAGGCCGGGTACAGGTGCTTGCCGTCGCGCGAGATGCCCTCGCGCATGGCGCGCTGGAAGGCGCTGAAGGACCACTGGCCCAGGCCGGTCGCTGCATCGGGCGTGAGGTTGGTGGTGTAGACGGTGCCGAAGGGCGTGTCCATGGCCCGCCCGCCGGCATTCGGCGTGCCGCCCGGTGCGGTATGGCAGACCACGCAGTCGCCGGCGGCCGCCACCACGCGGCCGCGCTCGATGGTGGCGGCGTTGTAGACCGATGCACCGCCCGCCGCCTGCGCCACGGGGGCGATGGCCGGGCGCCAGCCCAGCAGCGCCGCGCCCATGGCCAAGCCACCCGCGGCCAGGGCCAGTGCGCGCGCCCAGGGGCTGCGCCGGCGCGGCCAGGTGGCGCTGGTGGGCACCGCCGGGGCTGGCAGTTCCAGCGTGGGCAGCACATCGGCCGGTTCGGCCGGCGACCCCGCAGGGGCGGCACCGCCCTGCCCTGCGGCTGCGCCCAGCGGGTTGAGCCCGGCGCGCACCACCTCGGGCGTGAACGGCGGCGCGCGGAAGCGCACACCGGTCGCGTCGAAGATGGCGTTGGCTATGGCCGCCGTGCCGGGCACCGAGGACGACTCGCCCGAGCCCAACGGCGCCTCGTCCTGCCGGGGCATGTGCATGACCTCGATGACCGGCACCTCGCGGAAGCTCAGGATGGGGTAGCTGCCCCATTCGCGCGTGTCCACCGCCTGCGTGACCGGGTCGAAGCGCACCTGCTCCTTGAGCGCCCGGCTGGTGGTCTGCACCACGTTGCCATGCACCTGGTGTTCCACCCCTGCGGGGTTGACCATCAGGCCCGCATCGTGGCCCACGACCACGCGCCGCACATGCACCTCGCCGGTCTTTCGGTTCACGTCCACGTCGGCCACCCAGGCGGCCCAGGCCGCGCCAAAGCCGGGCCACTTGCTGTGGATGTAGCGCGCGTAGGCAAAGCCCTGGCCCTGCACCCAGTCGCCCTCGGCGCCCTGCAGTGCGCCGGGCCCGGGCACGCGCGGGCCGGTGTGGGGCAACCAGCCGGCCTTCTCGGCCGTGGCCTTGACGAGCTCGGCCGCGCGCGGGTCGCTGAGCAGCTGCAGGCGGAACTCGACCGGGTCCACGCCGGCCGCGGTGGCCAGCTCGTCCACATAGGACTCGTGCGCGAACGAGTTGGGCAGGGCCGAGACGCCGCGCAGCCACGAGGCGCGCACGATGGGCGCCATGTCGTTCACGGCCACGCGCAGGTTGTCGTAGTCGTAGGGCGGGCGCGCCGTGCGGTCGCCCATCTCGTAGGCCTGGGCCAACGGCTCGATGGTGCGCGTGAGCAGCAGGGCCAGCGTGGGCGCGCCGTTAGAGGGGTAGGAGGTCTCGAAATCGTAGGCTGCCACCGAGCCATCGGCATTGAGCCCGCCGCGCACCTGCATGAGCTGGGCCGTGCCCTTGGGCTCCCACAGGTGCTCCTGCTCGCGCGTGAGCTGCACGCGCACCGGCGCGCCCACTGCACGCGAGAGCAGCGCGGCATCGGCCGCCACGTCGTCGGCGCCGTTGCGGCCGTAGCAACCCGCAGCCTCCATGCGCACCAGATCGATGTCCACGTCGGCCAGGCCCATGAGGCGCGCCAGGTCGGCGCGCAGCACATGGGGGTTCTGCGTGCCGGCCCAGACGGCCATGCGCGCGCGGCCGCAGGCATCGTCGTGGCGCCACTCCGCCACTGCGCACGAGGGGCCGATGGAGCCGTGCAGCTGGTAGGGCCAGACATAGGTGCGCGGCAGGGACTGCGCGGCACCGGCCAGCGCGGCGTCCACATCGCCTTCGTCCACCAGGCGGCGCTGGGTGGAGGGGTTGGCACGGATGGCCTGGGCCAGGGCCTCGGGGCTGTCCTGCCGGGGAAAGCCCGGCCAGGACTTCCACTGCACGCGCAGCGCGCGCATTGCTTCTTCTGCCTGCTCCTCGCGCTCGGCGACGATGCCCACGAAATCGCGTACCACCACCACCGCGCGGATGCCCGGGATATGGGCGATGGACGACTGGTCCACCGATTCGAGCGTGTTGCCGATGAACTCGCCATGGTCGGCCCCCGCATACGGCGGGCGCACCACGCGGCCGTGCAGCATGCCGGGCACGCGCATGTCGTGCACGAAGACCAGTTCGCCGCTGACCTTGGCCGGTATGTCCACGCGCGGCACCGACTGGCCGACCACGGTGTAGTCGGCCGTGGGCTTGGTGGGCGTGGCCTCGGCCAGCTCCAGCGCGGTGTGCGCACCGGCCAGCAGTTCGCCGTAGGCCACCTGGCGGGCCGGGTCGGCCGCCACCTGCACCACGCCGGCCTGCACCTGCAGCGCATCGGCCGCTGCACCCAGGCGCTCGGCGGCCCGGGCCACCAGCCAGTGGCGCGCCTGGGCCGCGGCGATGCGCAGCGGCTTCGCATGGATCTGGATCGAGGCGCTGGCGATGGTCGCGCCCTGGTTGGGCGCACGCGTGGTATCGCCCAGCACCATGTTCACGCAGGCCAGCGGCACGTCGAGCTCTTCGGCCACGATCTGGCCCAATGCCGTGCGGATGCCGGTGCCCAGGTCCACATGGCCGTTGAGCGCGGTCACGCTGCCGTCGTCCCAGACGGCCAGCAGGATCTCCACGCCCTCGGCCGGGTTGCCGGCCACCAGGGCCGGCTGTCCCTTGACGGGCGGCGGCGCGGGTGGCGGGTTGCGCACGACCAGCAGCACGCCCTGTGCGGCATGGAAGTCGGCGCGCGTGAGCGGGCTGTGGGCGCGCAGCGCTGCAGGGGATGCGCTCATGCCGCCACCCCGCGCACCAGCACCGCCGCGCGCTGCACCGCGCGGATGATCTCCACATGCGTGCCGCAGCGGCACAGGTTGCCCGAGAGCTCGCGGCGGATGGCGGCCTCGTCGGGGTCGGGATTGCGTTCGAGCAGCGCCACGGCCATCATCACCATGCCGTTGAGGCAGTAGCCGCACTGGGCGGCCTGCTCGTCGACGAAGGCCTGTTGCACCGGGTGCAGCAGCCCTTCGCATGCCGCACCGTGGCAGCGTGCGGGCAGACCCTCCAGCGTCGTCACCGCGCGGCCCGCCACCCCGCGCGCAGGGATCACACAGGCACGTGCCGCCACCCCGTCCACCAGCACCGTGCAGGCGCCGCACTGGCCCAGGCCGCAGCCGTACTTGGGGCCATTGAGCGCGAGGTCGTTGCGCAGCACATGCAGCAGCGTGGCACCCGCGCCCGGGGTGCCGGCTGGCAGTTCACATGGCTGGCCGTTGACGGAAAGGGAGAGAACGGTGGCTGGGGTCTGCATGGGTCCTTGGATGAATCGTCAGCGGCGCAGGCTGCCGGTGCGGGTGTACATCTCCAGGTCCACGAAGTTGGACCCATTGTGGTTGTTCGGGCCGTACTGCACCGGGAAATCGCCGAACTTGGTGGTACCCATGTCTTCCATGGCCTTGATGAAGGCCTCGCGCGTGAGGTTGCGCCCCGCGCGCTTGAGCCCTTCGACGAACACGCGCGCGGCGATATAGCCTTCGAGCATGGTGTAGCTGTCGATCTTGGCGCCGGCGTCGGTGCGGTCCTTGCGGTAGTCCACGACGATGGGCAGGCGGCTGGCCTGCGGCGAGGGCACGATGCTGGCCGTGACCAGGCCCTCGATGCCGCCGTTCAGGCGCTGGGCCGAGCCCGGGGCATCGGTGATGCCCACCGAGATGGTGTACAGCGGCGCCGCCCCTCCGCCCGCGCGGTAGTCGCGCAGGAACACCTCGACCATCTTGCCGGCCACGATCATCACCACCGCACCAGGCTGGGCCTTGGTGAGCTGGGCCACCTGGGCTTTTGCATCGGTGGCGGCGATCTCCATGGGAACCGACTCGACCACCTTGACCTTCAGGCCCTGGGCGATCTGCAGGCAGGTCTCGAGGTTGGACTTGCCGAAGGCGCTGTTCTGGTAGATGACGGCGATGTTGCTGATGCCCAGCGTGGCCAGGTGGCCGACGATCTTGCGCAGTTCGGTCTCGTAGCTGGCGCGCACGTGGAACAGGTAGCGGTTGTGCGTGGTGCGAAACGAGGTGGTGCCCACCAGCGGTGCGAACATGGGAACGCCGGCCTTCTCGGCCAGCGGCATGGCGGCGATCAGGTTGCCCGTGGCCACGTAGCCGATCAGGGCGAAGACCTTTTCCTCATCGATCAGGCGCGCCGTGTTCTCGGCGGTCTTCTTGGGTTCGTAGGCGTCGTCGAGCGAGACCAGTTCGAGCTTGCGCTCGAACACGCCGCCGGCCTTGTTGATGCGGTCGAAGTACAGGGAGATGCCGGCCTTGTAATCCACGCCGAAATCCTTGGCAGGCCCGGTGAAGACGGCCGACTGCCCCACTTTGATGCTTTTGTCCGTCACCCCGGTCTCGGCCGCCATGGCCGTCGTCGCCGAACTGCCCAGGGCCGTCGCCGCCATGGCCATCAGCACGGCCCTGCGGTCGGTGCGCCCATCCCTCATCCCACGGTACTTCATGAAACGCTCCTTACATCAAAGGTGGCAGTTTCCCCGCAACACGAGGGACTGTGCAACCATTTACAGGGGGTGTTGCGAAACCGTCAAAAACGGCTTCCGGCGCTGCCGGTCAGGCGGCAGCCCCCGATGGTTTGCAAGTCCCGTGCCCATGGCCCAGGCGGATTTGGATTCAATCGGATAACTAGGCGGGGAGCCGCAGACAGTGCTGTAGCACGGCAAGGCGACCCAACTATCGTTTACGTTTGAAGGCAAATCCGCATCAGGCGATGTCCAGGTCGCTCGACTGGATGCGCTTAATCCCCTTGGCCTTCATCTGCTTCCAGGCCGCCTCCAGCGAGCCATTGAGGTCGATGCCGCGGCAGGCGTCTTCCACCACGTAGGTTTCGAAGCCCAGCCGCTTGGCGTCCAGGGCCGTCCAGGCCACGCAGAAGTCGGTGGCCAGGCCGGTCACGAACACGGTCTTGATGCCGCGCTGCTTGAGGTAGCCCGCCAGGCCCGTGGAAGTCTTGCGGTCGGCCTCCTCGAAGGCCGAGTAGCTGTCCACATGCTCGTGGAAACCCTTGCGCAGGATCACCTGGGCCTGGGGCAGTTTCAGGTCCTTGTGCAGTGCGGCATCGTCGGTGCCGCGCACGCAGTGGTCGGGCCACAGCACCTGCTGGCCGTAGCTCAGTTTCGTGGTCTCGAAAGGGTTCTTGCCGGCATGCGTGCTGGCGAACGAGGCATGGCCCGGCGTGTGCCAGTCCTGCGTGACGACCACGTTCTCGAACGCGGCAGCGATGCGGTTGATGACCGGCACCACCTCGTCGCCCTTGGCCACCGGCAGCGTGCCACCGGGCACGAAGCAGTTCTGCACGTCCACCACGATCAACGCCGCTCGCTCGCCCGGCTTGATCTTCGTCTGTGCCCACGACAGGGGCATGCCTGTACCGGCCAGCGCGAAGGCGGCGGCCGATTGGAGGAAGTGGCGGCGGGGGGCAAGGCGCATGGTGACAACTCCGGTAGGGAACACACACACAAAATGGCAAGGGCCGGATGGGCCAATGCCAGGGAATAGCCTCAGACGCTCAGGTAGGACCTGCGCACCTCGTCGTTGGCGGCCAGCTCGGCCATGGACGCCTGGTAGCGGATCTGGCCCTTCTCGAGCACGTAGGCCCGGTCGGACACAAGCTCGGCGAAATGCATGTTCTGTTCGGACAGCAGAATGCTCACGCCCTGGGCCTTGAGCTCCAGGATCATCTGCGCCATCTGCTCCACGATCACCGGGGCCACGCCTTCGGAGGGCTCGTCCAGCAGCACCAGGTAGGGGTTGCCCATCAGCGTGCGCGCCACGGTCAGCATCTGCTGCTCGCCGCCGCTCATGCGGCCGCCGGGGCGCTGGGGCATCTCGCCCAGGTTGGGGAACAGCTTGAACAGGGCCTCGGGCGTCCACAGCGGCGCGGCCGTGCCGTCGGGCCAGTGGCGCGCCGGCTGGCGGCCCACCTCCAGGTTTTCCATCACCGTGAGGTCGGTGAACACACGCCGGTCCTCGGGCACGAAGCCCAGGCCCAGGCGCGCCGCATCGTGCGGGTCGCTTTTCGACAGGTCCTTGCCCATGAAGCCGATCTGGCCCTTGCGCTTGGCCAGCATGCCCATCAGCGTCTTGAGCGTGGTGGACTTGCCCGCGCCGTTGCGCCCCATCAGGGCCACGACCTCGCCGCGGCGCACGTCGAGGTCCACGTCGTACAGGATCTGCGCCGCGCCGTACCAGGCCTGCAGGCCCTTGGCCTCGAGCAGCACTTCCGTGGGTTCACTCGTCGTTGTCATCGTCATCATGCGGTCTCCGCAGGCGTGGCCACGGGGGCGGCACCGGCTGTCTTTTTCTCGAAGGTCTTGCCGGTGCCGAAGTACACCTCCTGCACCTTGGGGTGGTCGCGCAGTTCCAGGGGCTTGCCCTCGGCGATCAGGCGCCCGCGCGCCAGCACGATCATGCGGTCGGCATAGGCGAACACCACGTCCATGCTGTGCTCGGTGAACAGCACGGCCATGCCGCGGTCGATCACCAGCTGCTTGGTCAGCGCCATGAGCTCATTGCGCTCCTTGGGCGCCATGCCGGCCGTGGGTTCGTCCATGAGCAGCAGCTTGGGCGCATTGGCCATGGCGATGGCCAGTTCCACGCGCTTCACGTCGCCGTAGGCCAGCACGCTGCAGGGGCGGTCGGCCTGGGCCTTCATGCCCACCTGTTCGAGCAGGGCCAGGGCCTCGTCGCGCTTGTGGTCGGAGGCCTTGCGGAACATCGAGAACAGGCGGCTGTCGTTGGAGATCAGCGCCATCTGCACGTTCTCCACCACGGTCAGCGAGGAGAAGGTCTCGGCGATCTGGAAGGTGCGGCCCACGCCCATGCGCCAGATGTCGCGTGGCTTGCGGCCCACGAGCTCCTGGCCGTTGAGCTGGATCGAGCCCACGTCGGCCGCCAGCTGGCCGTTGACCATGTTGAAGGTGGTGGACTTGCCGGCGCCGTTGGGGCCGATCAGGGCCAGCAGCTCGCCGGCTGCCAGCTCGAAGTGGATGCCGTCGACGGCCTTGACTCCACCGAAGGACTTGCCCAGGCCGGTGACTTTGAGCAGGCTCATGCTGCCTCCTTGGCTTCGCGCTTGTTGTCGAAGAGTTGCTTGATCGCACCGGCAATGCCCTGCGGGAACAGCAGCACCAGGATCAGGATGATGGCGCCCAGCATCGCGCGCCAGTAGTCGGTGTTGCGCGCCACGGTGTCGTGCAGCCAGGTGAAGGTGACAGCCCCCACCACCGGACCGGCCAGCGTCTGGATGCCGCCCAGCAGCACCATCACCAGGCCGTCGACCGACTTGCCCACGTGCAGCGCCTCGGGCGAGATGCTGCCCTTGGAGAAGGCGAACAGCGCACCGCCCAGGCCCGCGAACAGGCCGGCGATGACGAAGGCCGTCCATTGCATGCGCTTGACGTCGATGCCGATGGCATCGGCGCGCAGCACCGAGTCGCGCCCGGCGCGCAGCGCATAGCCAAACGGCGAGAACAGCACCCGGCGCAGCGCCAACACACCGCCCACCACCAGGGCCAACGTGAGGAAGTAGTAGTTGCGCTTGTCCGACAGCCATTGCGCCGGCCACACGCCCGTGAGGCCGTTGCTGCCGCCGGTGAAGCCATCCCACTGGTAGCAGATGGCCCAGGTGATCTGCGCGAAGGCCAGGGTCAGCATGGCCAGGTACACGCCCGACAGGCGCACGCAGAACCAGCCGTAGAGCAACGCACCCGCTGCGGCAGCCAGCGGTGCCAGCACCAGGGCCGCTTCCATCGGGATGCCGGCCGAGCGCACCAGCAGCGCGGCCGCATAGGCGCCGAGGCCGAAGTACGCGGCGTGGCCGAAGGAGTGCATGCCCGCCGGCCCCATGATGAAGTGCAGGCTGGCGGCGAACAGCGCCGCGATCAGGAGGTCGATCATCAGCACCGTGAGGTAGGGCGAGCCGGTGGTCACGAAGGGCAGCAGCACCAGCGCGGCCACCAGCACGGCCGCACCGATCTTGTACCAGGGCGGCGAAGCGCGCAGCGGTGCCTCGGGCATGCCGGTGTTGCGGCTGGCGGCCTGGGGCCTGCCCATCAAGCCCCAGGGGCGGGCCACCAGCACGGCGGCCATCACCAGGAACTCGACCACCAGCGTGAGCTTGGAGAACGAGACGCTGTAGCCGAAGATCTCGACCACACCGAGCCAGATGCAGATGGCCTTGATCTCGGCGATCAGCAGCGCGGCCACGTAGGCGCCCGGGATGGAGCCCATGCCGCCCACCACCACCACCACGAAGGCAGCGCCGATGGTGTTCAGGTCCATCTCCAGCGTGGCCGGTTCGCGCGGCAGCTGCAGCGCACCGCCCAGCCCGGCCAGCAGGGCGCCGAGGGCGAACACAGCCGTGAACAGCCAGGCCTGGTTCACGCCCAGGGCGCTGACCATCTCGCGGTCCTGCGTGGCGGCGCGCACCAGCGTGCCCCAGCGGGTGCGGGTGAGCAGCAGCCAGAGCAGGCCCAGCACCACCGGTCCGACGACGATCAGGAACAGGTCGTACGAAGGGAATTGCCGCCCCAGGATGTCCACCGAGCCTGACAGGCCCGGCGCACGCGGGCCGAGCAGCTCCTCGGGGCCCCAGATCCAGAGCGCGGCGTCCTTGATCACCAGCACCAGCGCGAAGGTGGCCAGGAGCTGGAACAACTCGGGCGCTTTGTAGATGCGGCGCAGCAGCACCACCTCCACCAGAGCGCCGAGCGCGCCGACGACCACGGCCGACAGCAGCAGCGCGGGCCAGAAGCCCATGCCGGTGCCCAGCTTGGCCACCAGCGAGTAGGCGACGTAGATGCCCACCATGAAGAACGAGCCATGCGCGAAATTCACGATGCGCGTGACGCCGAAGATCAGCGACAGCCCGGCGCCCACGAGGAACAGCGAGGAAGCCCCCGCCAGCCCATTGAGCAGCTGAACGATAAAACTCGAAAAACTCATTCCAGATCCTTCGGGGTCACGGCAAAGGTTGTCCCTCGGGCATGTCATCTGCCCGTTGTGTGCTTGTGGGGTTGCAATATGGCTGCAGCGGCCGGCAGGCGCAAGGGCCTGCCGAAACCGCAGCCAGCCGGGGCCGGCGCTCAGTCGGCCGGGCGCATCTTCTTGACTTCGTCGTTCGAGGGCTGCACCTTGGCGCCGTCCACGTAGCGGTAGTCGACCATCACGCCCTTGCCACCCTCGTTCTTGGTGCGGCCCACGTAGCCGCCCATGGTGGACTGGTTGTCCTCGGGGCGGTAGGTGATGCGGCCGAACGGCGTGGGCACCTGCAGGCCCTTGAAGGCGACGACGAGCTTCTCGGTGTCGGTGGAGCCGGCCTTCTTGATGCCCTCGCCCAGCGACTTGATGGCGCTGTAGCCCACGACCGAGCCCAAGCGCGGGTAGTCGTTGAACTTGGCCTGGTAGGCCGTGTGGAAGGCCTTGTGCTCGGGCGTCTGCAGGCCGTACCAGGGGTAGCCGGTGACGATCCAGCCAGTGGGGGCCTCGTCCTTGAGCGGGTCCATGTACTCGGGCTCGCCGGTCAGCAGGCTGACCACTTCCCGGTCTTTGAACAGGCCGCGGGTGTTGCCTTCGCGCACGAACTTGGACAGGTCGGCACCGAACAGCACGTTGAAGATCGCGTCGGGCTTGGCGTCGGCCAGGGCCTGCACCACACTGCCCGAGTCGACCTTGCCCAGCGGGGGCGCCTGCTCGACGACGAATTCCACGTCCGGCTGGGCCGCCTTGAGCAGTTGCTTGAAGGTGGCCACGGCCGACTGGCCGTATTCGTAGTTGGGGTAGACCAGCGCCCAGCGCTTTTTCTTCAAGGCCACGGCCTCGGGCACCATCATCGACACCTGCATGTAGGTGGAGGGGCGCAGGCGGTAGGTGTAGCGGTTGCCGTTCTGCCAGACGATCTTGTCGGTCAGCGGCTCGCCGGCCAGGAAGAAGAATTTCTTTTGCTTGGCGAAGTCGGTCAGCGCCAGGCCCACGTGCGAGAGGAAGGAGCCGGTCAGCACGTCGACCTTCTCGCGCGAGACCAGTTCCTCGGCGGCGCGCACGGCATCGCCGGGGTTGCCGTTGTCGTCGCGGATCACGAGCTGGACCTTCTTGCCCAGCAGGCCGCCCGCGGCGTTGATTTCGTCCACCGCGAGTTCCATGCCCTTCTTGTAGGGCTCGAGGAAGGCGGGCTGGGCCTTGTAGCTGTTGATCTCACCGATCTTGATGACATCCTGGGCCATCGCAGGAGCGATTGTGGCGGCCAGCGCGGCAGCGGCCGTAGCACGCATGAGGGTCTTTAGCATCGTCATGGAAACACTCCTGATGGATTGGATGGGAGAGAAACAGCGGTGGCAAACAGTATGGGGGAGACGGCGGGTCACGGGTATGGCAATGCGCTCAGCGCAGGCCGTCCTGGCCCTGGATTTCTGCGGTGGTGAGCCCGCCGATGCGTGGCAGCGGGCGCCCGCCGGCCGTGACCACCACGGCCACCACGATTTCATGGGCGCGTGGCGCATCGGCCACACGGGCCTCCATGGCGTCGAAATGGCTGCGCACGTAGGCGGCATCCTTGTGGCCCAGGGGCACATCGATGGCGGCGCCCAGGCCGCCGATCTTCTTGCTCGACGGCACCAGCGCGGCACCTTTTTCCACGGCAACGCGCAGCGGTGCGCCCAGCTTGGGGTGCAGGATGGCGGCGGCATGCTCGAGCTCACCGCCTTCGCCCACGATGGCGGCCTTGCCATAGCTTTCGGCCTGGCCGGGCGCAATGCCCAGAGCGCGCACGCAGCGCTCGCCCAGCAGGGCGCCGAGCTCCTCGCCGATGGCGATCAGTTCGTCGAGGTTCTCCGCATAGCGGCCGGCATAGGGGTTCTCGATGACGGCCATGGCCAGGGCCTTGCGCACCGGCGGGTTCACCTCGCGGCCCATTTCCACGCGCACTTCGTCGGTCTGGACGATGATTTTCCGGATCTTCGCTGGCATGTTCTTGCTCCTTGGTCTCTCGTATCGTTATGGATGCCGGGGGTTCAGCGCAGGCCGTTCCACTGGCTGATGTCGGCGGCCTTGAGCCCGCCCACGCGTGCATGGATGCGCGCGCCGGTGGTCATGGCCAGGATGAAGACGATCTCGTCGGCCCGCGGTGCGCCGGGCACACGCACCTCGATGGCATCGAAGTGGCTGCGCACGTAGCTGGCGTTGATGTGGGTCAGCGGCACATCGAGTGCGGCGCCCGGCCCGCCCACCTTCTTGGTGGAAGGCACGATGGACAGCGCGTTGCCGGGCTGGCCGGTCTTTTCCTCGGCCTGGCCCTTGGCGTAGGCGTTGCGGTCGCCCTTCCAGCCGAGCAGTTCGCGCATGGCGTAGCCGCCGGGCACGTGCCACAGGGCGCCATGCTCGAGCTCGCCGGCGGCGCCGACGATGGCGCCCTTGCCGTAGGTCGCAATGCGCTCGGCCGGCACGTCCATGGCCGCCAGCAGGCGCTGCGCCATGTCCAGGCCCACGTCCTGCAGCGCGTCCATCATGGGCAGGATGTCGGCCTCGTAGCGGCCCGCATAGGGGTTGGTGAGCACCGCGCCGATGGCACCGCGCAGCAGCGGTGCACCAGTCTCGGGCCCGAATTCGTGCCGGATTTCCTCAACATGGGTGAAAACGCGTCGGATCTGGATCATGGGATGGCCTGTGCAATTCATTAAGCAAATACTGAACCAACTTCAACAGCGGCGCCGGATTTCCCCGGTGCGGCCTGCTCCAGCAGGCCGGTGGCCGATGGCGTCGCCATCCATTGCCCCTGGCACGAGAGCAGCGCGCACCACAGGTGCCCGCGAGACTGCAATTCTTGCGCTTTTTCGAGACCGGCCTGCAAGGCCTCGCGCACCAGGGCCTCGGGCAGGTCCGGAACCTCAATCGTCACGGGGATGGTGCCCAGGTCACTGTCGTCCTGGACCTCGCAAGCCGGCCTGCGCACGATGCGGGCATCGCGCACGTTGACGGCATTCGCCACCACGGTCGCAGCGGCGTCGGCCTGGGCGGCCGTGGCCGCCAGGATGGTGACGCTGTCGGCAATGCCCAGCGAGTGGCTGCGCCCGCGCCAGCCACTGGTCGCCACGCCACGCACCGGCATGGTGCTCGCGATGCGAAAGGCGCCGTCGAGCAACAGCCCGCCCTGCAGTTGCACCGCGTCGAGCCCGGCGATGTCGGCATACACCCCGATGCGGGCCGACGCGCCCGGTGCCAGGTGCAGCGCGATGTCTCCGCCATTGTTCACCCAGGCGCGCTGCACGCCGTCCACGGCATAGCAGGCCAGCAGCTCCTGCGCCACCGCGCCCGCCACGGCCGCCATGGGCGTGATGAAGTCCTGGCGGAACGGCTGGCAGGCGCTCCACATGCGGCGCGCCACGGGGCCCTGCAGCGGGCAGTCGCCCGCGCCCACCGGCGCGCGCAGCGTGGGCAGCTCGCGCACCAGTTCCTGCAGCAGCCCCTCGAAGCGCACCCAGGCGCGCGCGTGCGCCGCGGCCACGGCGAGCGCATCGCCCTCGGCCTGCACGATCACGTCCATGGGGCCGTGCTGCAGATGCCAGCGGCCGGCGGACAGCAGTTGTCGGGTGGCTTGCATGGTGGGGTGTGCCCTCAGCCCAACAGCGGGGGACGGCCCAGGGGCCAGGGGTTGGCCGATGGCAGCGCCAGCCAGGACACCGACTGCGGCGCACCATCGTTGTGCCAGGCACCGCGCTCGAGCACCTCGCGCAGGCTGCGCACCTGGTCCATGTGGCCGCCCAGCAGCTCGTAGTCGCTGCGGCGCATGCTGAATTCAATGGGCGCTACGATGGCCGGCGTGGGCACGGTGCCAAAGCTGTTGTCGGGCATGCGCAGCACATCGGCCATCACGGTGATGCCGCCGCCGGGCCAGACATAGGCCGGGGCGCCACCGCAGGTCACGTTGACCAGCGCATTCTTGATGGAGCGCGTGAGCAGCACCGGGTTTTCGGTGACCCCGGCACGCAGGCTGCCGCCGGCCCCGCCCAGGAACAGCACCGAAGTCAGCGAGGGCTCGCAGTTCTCGCCGATGCGGTCGACGATGCGGCGCACCGCGTCGGGCATCTCGGCCTCCACCGGCACCAGCGATTCGTCGAGCACATACCAGCTGGCGTGCTCCCCGGTGGTCGAAGTCATCAGCAGGCGCAAGCCGGGCCAGGCGACCGCCTCGTCCCAGCCTTCGATGATGGACAAGGGGTCGGCGATATCGGTGCCGCCCCAGCCCGTGCCCGGGTTGGCCACCTGGAAGTAGCGGCCCGGCGTGGACTTGCGCCCGCGCATCTTGATGCCCGAGGACTGCATGTCCAGGCAACGCCCGGCCTGGTGCTCGGTGAGCACGCCGGTGATGTGGTCGTCCACCACCACCACCTCGTCGGCCTGGCCGAAGAACTGGCGCGCAAAGATGCCGATGGCGGCCGAGCCGCAGCCCACGCGCATGCGCTGCTCGGCCACGCCGTTGACGATGGGCGCCTGGCCGGCCTGGATCACGAGTTGCGAGCCGCCGTCGATGGTGAGCTCCACCGCCTGCTTGTTGCCCAGGAGCTGCATCATCTCGTTGGCGATGCGCCCTTCCTTCTTGCTGCCGCCCGTGAGGTGGTGCACGCCACCGAGCGACAGCATCTGCGAGCCGTATTCGGCGGTGGTGACATGGCCCACCACTTCGCCCTTGCAGCGCACGTTGGCCTGCTCGGGGCCGAGAAAGCGGTCGGTGTCGATCTTCACCTTGAAGCTGCAGTAGCTGAAGATGCCTTCGGTGACCACGGTGACCATGTCCACGCCATCGACCCGGGAGCCGACGATGAAGGGCGCCGGCTTGTAGTCGGGGTAGGTGGTGGAAGAGCCCACGCCCGTGACGAAGACCTCTTCGGTCAGCAGCAGGTCACCACTCCAGGCGGGCTGCGCTGCGGGTGCCTCCTGGCCCTCGGCACCGGCGTCGGCGGCACGGCCCGCAAACGGCACCAGCACGGCTTCGCCGACCTCCATGGTCTTGCGCAGCAGCACCACGGGATCGACCCGCACCAGCACGCCGGCCTGGTTGGCATAGCGGTCGCAGGCGCCGCTGCGGCCCTCGGAGATCTGGCACAGCACGGGGCAGGCGTTGCACTCCACCTTGGCCACGTTCATGCGCTCGTTGCGCGGCCGGGCGCGCTCGAGCACCTGCGGCAGCTCGGGTGCATCCATGCCGGGAAGGCCGTCGGTCTTGGTGTGTTCAGTCATCGTGGCAACCCATTCCTCGCACCGTTTTCTGTGCTTGTACGTTCATGGCGTTTTGTGTAGCATTCACTTAACTTAAATGTTGTGATCACTACATTTGAGGCGAATGTAGCGCAATCATTCGCAGTCCGCAATAGTGTTTGCGCGCCCCCGGAAATGGTGCACAAGGAGCCCCAAAATGACGCACGTAGTCACAGACGCATGCATTCGGTGCAAGTACACCGATTGCGTGGATGTATGCCCGGTCGATTGCTTCAAGGAGGGGCCCGAATACCTGGTGATCGACCCCGACGAGTGCATCGACTGCGCGGTCTGCATCCCCGAGTGCCCGGCCAATGCCATCTATGCCGAGGACGACCTGCCCGAAGGCATGGAAGTCTTCCTCGAATTCAACAAAAAGCTGGCTCCGGGACTGCCCACTATCACCAAAAGAAAACCGCCTTTGCCAGATGCGGAACAATGGAGGGTTGTGAGCCACAAGCTTTCCGGCCTGGATGTCAGCCTCTGACACCTGCGCCCCCAGTCTTTCAGCCAGCTTTTACACCCCATTTCTCAACTTTTAGCCGACGTTACGACCATGAGCGCCTTTCTTGAAGAACGCGTCCTCTCCGTCAACCACCTGACGGACCGCCTTTTTTCCTTCACCACCACGCGCGATACTGCGCTGCGGTTCTCCAATGGCCATTTCACGATGATCGGCCTGCGCGTGAACGGCAAGCCCTTGCTGCGCGCCTACAGCATCGCCAGCGCCAACTACGAGGAGCACCTGGAGTTCCTGTCGATCAAGGTGCCCGACGGCCCGCTGACCTCGCGCCTGCAGAACATCCAGGTGGGTGATTCCATCGTCGTGGGCAAGAAGCCCACCGGCACCCTGCTGATCGACTACCTGCTGCCCGCCAAGCGCCTGTACATGCTCTCCACGGGCACGGGCCTGGCCCCCTTCCTGAGCCTGATCCGCGACCCCGAGACCTACGAGAAGTTCGAGGAAGTGGTGCTGGTGCACGGCGTGCGCGAGGTCCAGGAACTGGCCTACCACGACTACATCACCAAGGAACTGCCCGAGCACGAGTTCCTGGGCGAGATGGTGAGCAAGCAGCTCAAGTACTACCCCACGGTGACGCGCGAGGAGTTCAAGCACCAGGGCCGCGTGACCACCGTGATCGAAAACGGCCAGCTCGCACGCGACCTGGGCCTGCCGGCCCTGAACCCGGTGGAAGACCGGGTGATGATCTGCGGCAGCCCGGAGATGCTGCGCGACCTCAAGCACATGATGGAAGTGCGCGGCTTCAAGGAAGGCAACACCACCAAGCCCGGCGACTTCGTGATCGAGCGCGCCTTCGCGGAGCAGTAATATCCCGGCAGGCCCGGTCCCTGCATGGCAGGGGCTGCCCTGCCACCCAACGGATCATCCATGTCGGCCACACCCACCAAGACCCGGACTGCTTCCACCCGCGCCCCCTCGACACGCCGCACCGGCGTGCGCGAGCAGGCGGCGCAGACCACGCGCGACAACATCCTCAAGGCGGCGATCAAGGTGTTCGCACGCTACGGCTACGAAGGCGGCAGCGTGGAGAAGATCTCCAAGGCGGCCAAGTCCTTCGACCGGATGATCTACTACTACTTCGGCAGCAAGGAAGGCCTCTTCATCGAGGTGCTCGAAGAGATCTACCGGCGCATGAACGACGCCGAGACGACCCTGGAGATCCGCCTCGAGACCCCCGTCGAGGCACTCAAGGCGGTGGTGCGCTTCGTGAGCCAGTACTACCGCAAGCACCCCGAGTTCGTCACGCTGCTCAACACCGAGAACCTGCACAAGGGCAAGCACATCTCCAAGTCGATGCGCGCGCGCGAGTATTCCTCGCCCGCCGTCTCGGTGATCGAGCAGGTGCTGGCCGCGGGCGTGGCCAGCAAGGAGTTCCGCGCCGACCTGCGCGCGCGCGACCTGTATCTGCTGATCGCCTCCATGGGCTACTTCTACCAGTCCAACCGCTACACGCTCTCGGCCTTCCTGGGCGAGGACATCGACCAGCCCGAGGCGGTGGCCCACTGGGACGAGTTCATGATCGACACCGTGCTCAGGACCGTGCGGGCGTCCTGAGGCGCCAGGCGCCCTCCCCCGGCCCCAAGGCCCATGTCTTGCAGGAACCTCCTGCCGATCCGCGGATTCGGCAGGGCGCAGCCTGGCTGTCTCGCAAACCCGTCTGATTTTCTGGCGACAGCACTTTGCAGTGCTTGCCATCTTGCACGACGCAGGCCTCTTATGTAGTATTCACTACACGAATTGCAGCCCCACGATCGCCGCAGTTTGCCCGTCCATCCCTCCCCCGACTGGAACCCTCCATGGCAGACCTCTCCACTACCGCAAGCTCCGGCAAAGTCGTCATCAAGAACATCGGCCTGCTGCTCTCGGGCGACCTCGAACGCCCCATCCTCGATGCCGACACCATCGTCGTGAACGACGGCCTGATCGTGGCCGTGGGCCGCGAGAAGGACTGCGACACCGAACACGCCCGCACCACCATCGACGCGCGCCAGACCTGCGTGGCGCCCGGCCTGATCGACAGCCACGTGCACCCGGTCTTCGGCGACTGGACGCCGCGCCAGAACCAGATCGGCTGGATCGACTCGACCATGAACGGCGGCGTGACCACCATGGTCTCGGCCGGCGAGGTGCACCTGCCCGGCCGGCCCAAGGACATCGTGGGCCTGAAGGCCCTGGCCATCACCGCGCAGCGCGCGTTCGACAACTTCCGCCCCGGCGGCGTGAAGGTGATCGCGGGTGCGCCCATCATCGAGAAGGGCATGGTCGAGCAGGACTTCAAGGACATGGCCGACGCCGGCGTGACCTTGCTCGGCGAAGTGGGCCTGGGCACCGTCAAGGCCGGCTACGAGGCCCAGCAGATGGTGGCATGGGCGCGCAAGTACGGCATCCAGAGCACCATCCACACCGGCGGCCCGTCGATTCCCGGCTCGGGACTGATCGACAAGGACGTGGTGCTCGAAGCCGATGCCGACGTGATCGGCCACATCAACGGCGGCCACACCTCGCTGCCCTGGAAGCACGTGTGCGAGCTGTGCGAGAAGTCCTCGCGCGCCATCGAGCTGGTGCACAACGGCAACGAGAAGATCGCCATCGAGGCCGCACGCGCCGCCATGGAGCTCAAGTGCCCGCACCGCGTGATCCTGGGCACCGACGGGCCCGCGGGCTCGGGCGTGCAGCCCCTGGGCATGCTGCGCATGATCGCGCTGATCGCAAGCTTCGCCAACATCCCGGCCGAGCTGGTGTTCTGCTTTGCCACGGGCAACACGGCGCGCATCCGCAACCTCAACTGCGGGCTGATCGAAGTGGGCCGCGCCGCGGACTTCGTGTTCATGGACCGCGCCCAGCACACGGCCGGCGCCACGCTGCTCGAAAGCGTGCAGCTGGGCGACATCCCGGGCATCGGCATGGTGATGATCGACGGCCTGGTGCGCTGCGGTCGCAGCCGCAACACGCCACCCGCAACGGAAATCCCCGTGGTGCTCTGAGCCCCGGCCTGGACGCCTTCGGCACACGCCCTTCATAGCCTGCGCAGGCCCACGTGCCTGCGCCACTTCTTTCTTTGTACTGATGGAGTTCCTCCCATGAAAGCAATCGTCGCCGTCAAGCGCGTGGTGGACT
>NZ_AKJX01000022.1 GCF_000276605.1 Acidovorax sp. CF316
CCCCCAGCCAATCGGCTCGCGGCAGTGTTTCGGGCAGGTCCTCGTAGGCCACGCACTCGGCACTGCCGTCCGCAGGGCCGCGCTCGCGCCGCACGGCCACCACACGAAGTCCGAGCATGCCCAGCCAGGCACCGATCTGCCGGCCTATGGCACCCCAGCCGACGACCACGGCCGTCTGCCCCGCCAGGTCGCGCGGCAGGCTGCTGCCGATGAGCGGGGCCCAGCGCCGCTCGTGCTGCGCCGCAATCAACTCGGGGAACCGCCTGGCCAGGGCCAGCACGCCCGCCAGCGCGGTCTGGGCGACCACAGCGGCATTCGTGCCCGACGAAGTCGTGACCTGTACGCCGCGCGCGCGCAGCGCCTGGTAGACCGGCCGGTCAGCCCCCGCGGAATGCACATGCACCCAGCGCAGGCCAGGCTGCCCGCGCAGCGCATCGTAGAAGCGGGCCGTGGCGGGCAGCACCTCGTGCTTGGTGGACAGGCCCGTCACGTCCCGGGAGACGAAGGCCGCATCAAAAGCTGCCCCCTGGTGCGCCTCGGCCAGCGAAATGGCCTGGGCATGCGTGGCCAGCCGTGGCGACAGGCGCACGCACGCCATGTCGGACAACAGCAGGCGTGGCAGCGTCATTGCGCCTCCGCGCCCGATGCCTTCACGATGAGTTTCCATTTCTCGAACTCGCGCCGGGTGAGGGCGCCGAACTGCTCGGGCGTGCCGCCCACCGGGTCGGCGCCTTCGCGGATCATCTGCTCCTGCAGTTCGGGGAGCACCTCGTTGACGCTGCGGTTCAGCGCCGCAATCACGGCAGGGGGCGTGCCCTTGGGGGCGAAGAAGCCGAACCAGGATCCGGCCTCAAAACCCGGGAAGCCCTTTTCGGCCACCGTCGGCACGGCCGGCAATGATCGCGATGGTTTGGCGCTGGAGACGGCCAGGGCGCGCAGCTTGCCCGCGTGCACGTGCTGAATCACCGAAGGGATGGTGGCGAACATGAACTGCAGGCGACCTGCGAGCAGGTCGTTGAGCGCGGTGGCGCCCTTGTACGGCACGTGCAGCGGCTCTGAGCCCACCCGTTGACCGAGCATGAAGCTCGACAGGTGCGACGACGTGCCCACGCCCGTGGAGCCATAGCTGAGCTTGCCCGGGTTGGCCTTGAGGTAGGCCACGAACTCCTCCATCGTCTTGGCGGGCACCGAGGGATGCACGACCAGCACGTTGGGCACGTCGGCGATCTGCACCATGGGCACTAGGTCGGCCAGCGGGTCGTAGGGCAGGTTCTTGTACAGCGTCTGGTTGATCGAGATCGGTCCGACCGAGTTGACGATCAGGGTGTGGCCGTCGGGCGCGGCGCGCACCACTTCACCGGTGCCGATGTTGCCGCCACCTCCCGGCCGGTTGTCGATGACGAAGGGCTGGCCCAGCCTGTCGGCGAGCTTTTGCGTCACGGCACGCGCCAGGATGTCGGTAGTACCGCCCGCTGAAAACGCCACCACCACGCGCACCGGCCTGGTGGGCCAGCGTGCGTCCTGCGCACGGCTTGCCAAGGGCATGGCCGCCAGCAGGGCCAGGCCGCTGGTGGCCATGCAGAATCGGCGGCGCCGGATCGTGGGTGGGCCGCCGCCTGGATCGGATGGGAAGGGAATGGGCTTCATGGTCTTGTCTCCTGAATCGTTGTAGGTGCCTGAAAAAGGCACATGTGCGCTGGCGGGTTCCAGTCGCCTTCGTTCAACCGAAGTCTTTTGGAGCGGTCGTCGCCGGTCTCGGCGGTAAGCGCCATCGACCGCGCGCCTCAGTCCCGGTAGCCCGGGTCCATGCGGTCGAGCATGCGCAGCAGCGCTGGCCACTCCATCACACCGTAGGGGCGTCGTGTGCCGGGCTGGTAGTTGTTCCAGGTCTCTTCCAGCACCGGCTGGGGTACCCGTACGAAGGGGCTGCCGGTGGCCATGGCCGCCAGCTGGGAGCGGCATGCCAGCTCCAGCCGGTGCATCCAGTTGAAGGCTTCACCCGTGGTGCGGCCCACCACCAGGACGCCGTGGTTGCGCAGGATGAGTGCCTCGCCCCCGCCCAGGTCGGCCACCAGCGATGCCTGCTCGGCGGTGTCCAGCACCACGCCCTGGTAGTCGTGGTAGCCGATCTTGAGGAAGCGCATGGCGGTCTGCGTGATCGGCAGCAGCCCGCATTCCAGTGCAGAGACGGCCATCGAGGCCCAGCTGTGGGTGTGGATCACGCACCCCACCTCGGGACGGGCGTCGTGCACAGCGCTGTGGATCACATAGCCGGCCTTGTTGATGCCATACCCCAGGTCGCCAAAGTCGGGCTGGGCCAGGATGGCGCCGCTGTGGTCCACCTTGACGAGGCTGGAGGCGGTGATCTCCTCGTACATCATTCCGTAGGCATTGATGAGAAAGGCCGCGTCGTCGTCCGGTACGCGCGCGGAAATGTGGTTGGCCATCATGTCGGCCATGCCGAAATGCGCCACCAGCCGGTAGCAGGCGGCCAGGTCCACGCGGGCCTGCCATTCGGCATCGCTGCAGTGCGGGCGCATCGACGGGATGTGCAGCACGCCGCTGCGGGAGGTCGGGGTCATGGGATGTCTCCTGTTGATGGGGATCGACGGGACTGGCGCCGTCATTCCGCGCCCAGGCCGATGGGGCGGGGCTGGCGCTTTTCCACCGCATGGCGCAGCAGGGCCGCGGTGCGGAAGATGCCGTGCGCGAACTTGCCGTAGGGCATGGTGGCAAAGAGCGCCATCACCGCGCCCAGGTGCAGGCACAGCAGCAGCGCCAGGGCCGGGGTGCCGCGCGCCAGCCACAGCGCCAGGCCGCTGGTGCTGGTGAGGAACAGCAGGGCGATGAAGGCGCGGTCCATGGGCTTCTGGGCGGCGTCGCCATGCAGCGGGTGGCGCCGAAGGTTCAACTGCCACAGTCCGGCCGTGCCCAGCGCCAGGGCGGTGCCGCCCACGGCGCCCAGCAGCTTGGGCAGGCTGGGCAGGTCGTAGGGCGCGGCCCAGCCCAAGGCATAGTGGTAGAGCGTGGCCACGCTGGTGGCCGCAAAGCACAGTGCAAAGCCGTAGAAGGTCAGGTGGTGAAAGCGTCTGCGCCACAGGGTGTAGGCATCGTCCGCGTCGTGGCAGCCCTCGCCGTGGCCGCCATCGAGGTACTTGAGGCGCAGCACGTCGTCCGTGGCCTCGGCCGCCGCCGGGCCGCTCACGGGGGCGCCGCTGGTCGCGGGCGACACGTCGCGCCAGAAGCGGCGCACACCCAGGCCCAGGGCCAACGTGGCGAACAGGAACACCGGCGCGAACAGGCCCACCAGCAGGTTGTGCGGAAACAGGCGGTAGAAGTTGCCGCCCAGGTTTTGCCCCCACAGTGCCGCCAGGCCCTGGCCCTGCAGCACCACCGCGAGCAGCAGGAACAGCGTGAGCCCCGCCACCAGCGCCAGCGCCAGCGTGAGCCCGTTGCGCTGGTACAGCGCGCCCAGCGCGGGCGGCCAGGCGTAGTCGGCATAGGTCTGGCCGCGCACCTGGGCCATGGCCTGCGGCACGTTGACCGCGAAGGCATGCGGCGGCGCGTACTGGCAGGCGTGTAGGCAGGCGCCGCAGTTGTGGCACAGGTTGGCCAGGAAGTGGATGTCGGCCTTGCCGAATTCCAGCCGCCGGGTCATGGCCGGGAACACGGCGCAAAAGCCTTCGCAGTAGCGGCAGGCATTGCAGATCTGCATCTGGCGCGCGACCTCGGTTTCGGGCGTCGACAAGGGGGCGATGGCGCCATTGGCCAGGGCCCGTGCATCCTGCACCAGGGCATCAAGCGACTGCATGGGCCACCTCTTGGCTCTGTGCTGCGCGCGCGGCGTTGGTGCCCGCGATGCGCCCGAAAGCGGTGCCGATGGACATGCCGACCCCGGCCGTGTAGCCCTTGCCCAGCACGTTGCCGGCCATCATCTCGCCGGCCACGAAGAGATTCGGGCTGGCCTGCCCGCCGAAGTGCACGGCGGCGCTTTCGTCGGTGCGCAGGCCCAGGTAGGTGAAGGTCACGCCGGGCCGCAGCGCATAGCCGTAAAAAGGGGGCTTATCGATGGGGCGCGCCCAGTGCGTCTTGGCAGGCGCGAGGCCCTCGGTGTGGCAGTCGTCGAGCGCGGTGTGGTCGAAGCGGCCGACGCGACAGGCAGCGTTGTAGCCATCGAGCGTGTGCATGAAGCGGGCCACGTCGAGCCCCAGTTGCTGCGCCAGTTCGGGCAGGCTGTCGGCCTGCACGCCCGGGAACACGGGGGGCATGAAGCGGCCCACGGCCTGGCTGTCGATGATGGAGTAGCCGATCTGCCCGGGTTGCTGGGCCACCAGGCGGCCCCAGATCGCGTAGCGCTTGGGCCAGAAGTCCTCGCCCTCGTCATAGAAGCGCTCGGCCTGCCGGTTGACCACCACACCGAGCGACACGCAGTCGATGCGCGTGCAGATGCCGCCGTCGTACAGCGGCGCGCGCGCATCGATGGCCACCATGTGGGCCTGCGTGGGGTCGCCGATGCGGTCGGCGCCATGGTCATCGAGCAGGTGGCGCAGCAGCACGCCGCGGTTGTAGGCCGTGCCGCGGATCAGGAAGTTGTCCGACGGCCATTCGCCGCGCTCGTTCTGGCCCCAGGCCTCGCGCAGCCATTCGCGGTTGGATTCGAAGCCGCCAGCGGCCAGCACGCAGGCGTGGGCGCGGATGCGCTGGCCCTTGCAGTGCGCGGCGACGAAGCGGCCGCCCTCGGTCTCGATGCGGTCCACGGGGGCTTCATAGCGCACCTGTACGCCGAGCTGCTCGGCACTGCGGTAGTAGGCGTTCACCAGCGCCTTGCCGCCGCCCATGAAGAAGGCATTGGTGCGCGCCGTGTGCAGCGCACCCGCCAGCGAAGGCTGGAAGTGCACGCCATGGCGGCGCATCCAGTCGCGGCAGGTGCCCGAGGCGCGGATCACCAGGCGCGCCAGGTGCTCGTCGGTCAGGCCGCCGGTCACCTTGAGCAGGTCCTGCCAGAACTCCTCTTCGGGGTAGGCCCCCACCAGCACGTCCTGCGGCGCATCGTGCATGCAGCGCAGGTTGCGCGTGTGGGCCGAATTGCCGCCGCGCCAGGCGCGCGGGGCCGCCTCCAGCAGCAGCACGCTGGCGCCGGCCTCGCGCGCCATCAGCGCGGCGCACAGGGCGGCATTGCCGCCGCCGATCACCAGCACGTCGGGGGTGGTGCTCGTCTCCATGGGTCAGCGCTCCCCTCGGCGGGGAGCGCGGGGGCTCGTCCTGCGCATCATCGTGGTCTCCGGGCGGTGCTGCCGCCGCATGTCGTGGTGGTGCCACTGTAGGGAGACCGCTGCAGGGCGTGCAGCAGGTTCAGCTCATGCAGGTATCACGAATCGTGATGGCCTGGGGCGCTTTCGATCAGGGTGGTGCCGAACCATTGGCCGGCCCCTACCAGGCCGCGCACACAGTCGGCCACCACCACGCGGGTGGCCAGCGCGGCGGGCGAGAGCTCGTCCTCGGACAGGCTGCACAGCAGGTTCACGCGGCGCGCGGGCGCGTCGGTCAGGCGCGCGCATTGAAAGCGCTGGGCCGCATCCGGGTAGCGGCCCATGGCCGCCCAGGGCTGCAGGGTGGAGCCCAGGCCGGCGTCCACTGCGGCCATGACCATGGCCAGGGAGTCGACCTCCAGCACGATGTGCGGGGCCACGCGGTCGCGCGCGAAGGCCGTGTCCAGCGTGCTGCGCAGGCCGTGCGGGCCGGTGGGCAGGATCAGTGGCTCGTTGCCGAGCTCGGCCACGGTAATGGTCTCGGGCAGGCGACGCGCGCCCGGGCCGCCGCGCGCGCAGATCAGGAACAGGTCTTCCTCCAGCAGCGGCTGCACCTGCCAGCGCCGCCCCGCGCCCGATGGCTGCGCCTGGTGCAGCCGGGTGTCGAACAGCACGGCCAGGTCGAGCTGGCGGGCATGCAGCATGTCCGTGAGGTGGCCCGACATGCCTTCGACCATGTGCAGCCGCACGTCGGGGTAGCGGGCGCGCATGGCCTGCATCAGCGGCAGGCCGAGCACGGCCGAGGTGGTGGGCGCCAGGCCCACGGTGGCGGTGCCCGACAGGCGCGCCTGCTGCGCCGCGCGCACGGCCTGCTCGGCATGGCGCAGGCTCAGCTGGGCCTCGCGGAAGAAGGCCAGGCCGGCCTCGGTGGGTGCCACGCCGCGTGGCGTGCGGTGCAGCAGCCGGGTGCACAGCTCCCCTTCGAGCCGGGTGATCTGCTGGCTCAGTGCGGACTGCACCACGTCCAGGTCCAGCGCGGCGCGGCTCATGGAGCCGCGCTCCACGACGCGCACGAAATAGCGCAGTTGTCTCAGTTCCATCGGGC
>NZ_AKJX01000023.1 GCF_000276605.1 Acidovorax sp. CF316
CTTCTGCTGGAGCGATCCTTCGACAAAGTGGCAGATGCCGAGTCAAACCTGCTGGGCCACTTGCACGTCCCTGTGTATGCATGGGACGAGCCGCTCAAGTTGCTCGAGCGTGCAGTCTTCACACCCGACAAGCAACTGCACCAGCGCGGCAGCGACCTGTACCGCCAACTCCGCGCCAGGCACAAAAGCCACGTCCGGCCTGTGGGCTATGCCTTGCCCGCACACGAGTTCGTGTTGCGTAACCTCAAGCGAGTTGGCCAGCTGATGCCCCATTTCAGAGAGGTCTTGGCTCTTGTCCGGTACAGCCTGACCCTCTCCTATGGGAGAAGACAGCCGATGCACATTCCGCCCATCCTGTTGCTGGGTGCTCCGGGGATTGGCAAGACGCATTTCTGCATGGAGCTTGCCAAGGCGCTCACGTTGCCATTGCACCGCCACAGCTTCGACAGCGGGATCACAGAGACCGCACTCACGGGCTCAGACAGCCGGTGGGCCAACACGTCGCCGGGCATGTTGTTCGAGGCGCTGGTGCTGGGTCCATCGGCATCGCCCATGATCTTTTTGGACGAGATCGACAAAGCATGCCGAAGCGAGCGCGCAAACCCAATCGCTCCCCTGCACACGCTGCTGGAGCCTGTGTCTGCTAGCGCCGTCACCGACATCAGCTTGAACTTCACGTACGACGCCTCCCATGTCGTGTGGATTGCCGCCGGCAACGATGCCGCGGCTGTGCCCGCGAGCATCCGCAGCCGGTTCCGTGAGTTTGTGATCACGGCACCGCGCGGTGAAGAGGCCATCGAGGCAGCCTACGTGGTCACTCAGGCGGTGCACGCACGCATGGGCTTGGATCTGTTCGATCCCCCGAACAAGCGCATCGTGGTCGCGCTGGCCCATCTGCCGGCGCGCCAGCAGATCCAGGCGCTGGAGACCGCTTTCGCCCGGGCCTTTGCCAATGGCAGTCGCGTGGTCCAGCTGCACCACTTGCCGGCCAGCGTGCTGGACATCGCGCCAGGCGACGAGGAGCAGGAGGCGTTGGACCAACCGGAAGACCCGCCGAATGGCTACCTGCATTGAAAGAGACAACCATGCAATTCACTGAAACCCTGGACCTGTTCATCTGCACATTGGCCACAGAGAGAGACCGCCCAGATGTGCACGCAACCATGCTGGCGTTGGCTGATCCCGACACCATCACCGCAGTGAGCGTCCAAATCCAGCAGTCCCTGGCCCGCGGCGAGCGGGTGTGGCTTACCGCGGATTTGCATCTCAATCATGCCAACGTCATCCAGTACTGCAACCGGCCCTTCGCGGATGCCGCGACGATGAACGAGTACTTGGTCGCGCAAACCAGAAAGGTGCGGGACGACGAATGGCTGGTGATCGTGGGCGACGTGGCCATGGGCGACCACGACGCGGCGATGACGTGGGTGCGGCGCATCCCGGGCCGCAAGGTCCTGGTGCTGGGCAACCACGACCTCACGCGCGCCGGCAAATGCCGCTACCTGAACGAGCGGGCCGAGGACCGACGGCGTCCGCTCTTCGAAGCGGTAGTGCCGTTCTTGGCTTGGCAGGACACGTTGGGGCAGAACGTCTTCGTGAGCCACTACCCGGCCTCGGTGGACTACCCGCTGCCCCGCATCCTCAACTACCACGGACATCTGCACCGGCAGGTGCTGCCCCACACCGAGTCCGCGCACTTCGTGAACGTGGGCTGGGATGTCACACAAGGACTGGTATGCCTCTGAAACCCAAAACCGTCATTCGGCGTTCGGAACCCACCGGCTTGGTATGCATCGACCGTCGCCAGCGCCTGTCCATGCCTGCGGGCTCGAAGGCTGGGACCCGCGTGTATTTCTCGCACACGCGATTTACAGGGGACCTGTGCGAACTGTCTCTGTTCACGATCTCGGGCAAGCCGCGGAGGCTCAATGGGGGGAGATTGATTTCCGCGCGCATCCGAAGAGGCGGCTTCGTACCGCGCTCCAAATGGCGCGAGGACGAATCATTCGCGATAGTGGGCGCGCCCAAGGCACGGCTGCCCAGTCGCCGCCCTTTCGCCCTCCCCAGTCGGTCGAACCACTTCGTATCGCTCGCCAGACTGCACAGAAGGCTCCAAAGGAGCTGGCTATGAAACTGCTCATCCTGTCCGACCTGCATGTCGAGTTCTCGCCCTTCGTTCCCGATCCCGCAGCCACCGCGGCTGCCGATGTGGTCGTGCTTGCCGGCGACATCCACATCGGCAGCCAGGCAGCGCGCTGGGCCCGCAAGACCTTCGCGGACAAGCCGGTCGTGCTGGTCGCAGGCAACCACGAGTTCTACGACGGACATTGGCAGCGCACGCTCGATGACATCCGGGAGATGGCGCTGCGCGAACAGGTGCACTTCCTGGAGAAAGACGCGGTCGTGATCGGGGGCATGCAGTTCCTTGGAACGACCCTGTGGACCGATTTCGAGTACTTCGGCGCAGCCACTGTGCCCCGGGCCATGGCAGAAGCGCAACGGTACATGGCGGACTACATGTGCATCCGAGGCTGCACACCCGAAGCCACACTCGAGCGCCACCGGGCCAGCCGGGCCTGGCTGGAAGCCGAGCTGGCCAAGCCCGCATCCCCTGGCGACCGGGTGGTGGTAAGCCACCATTACCCGCGCAAGAGGTCGACCGCGCCGCAGTACCAGAACGACTTGTGCACGGCAGCCTTCGGATCCGAGTTGCCTGCCGAGCTGCTGGACCAGGCTGGGCTGTGGATCCATGGGCATACGCACTCATCTTTCCAGTACCGCGTGGGCAGGTGCCGCGTGGTCTGCAACCCGCGCGGGTATCCAACGGGCTGGCTTGCTGGCGAGTATGAGAACCGGGAGTTCAATCCCCGGCTTCTGGTGGAGCGGACCGCCGACGGTCGTTGGGTCCCCTGCGATACGTCTGGAGCACCAACAGGCGACGCAGAGGAGCAGCCATGAAGCTGCTCGTGTGCTCGGACCTGCACCTGGACCTGGCACCCTTTAGGCCGCAGCTGGACCCGGACTTCCTCAACACCGTCGACGTGGTGGTGCTGGCCGGCGACACCACCGAAGGCACGGGCGGGTTGCGTTGGGCGCGCGAGACCTTCCCGGACAAGCCCATCATCTACGTGGACGGCAACCACGAGTTCTACGGACAGCACTGGGACAAACACATCGAGGTGATGCGCAAGCTCGCCAGTGACTACCAGGTCCACTACCTGGAGAACGATGCCGTCGTAATCGGCGGTATGCGATTCCTGGGGTGCACCCTCTGGACGGACTATGCGCTGCACGGCGCCGACGGGAAGCTCATGGCGATGAGCACGGCGCGGCATCGCATGAGCGACTATCCGCGGATCAAGATCACCCGGCCGGCGGAAATGTACTGGCATGAGCGCAAGCACCGCCTGGTGCCGGCCATGGCCGGGCGCCGGCACGACGCGAGCCGGCAGTGGCTGGAGGAGCAGCTGGGCCTGGGCGATCCGGAGAACACCGTGGTGGTCACCCACCATGCACCCCACCCTCGGTCCATCCCCGAGGAGTTCGATGGCCACCCGCTGTCCCCCTGCTACGCGAGCAACCTGGAAGCCCTGATGGGCAAAGCCAGTACCTGGATCCATGGGCACATCCATGACAGCGTGGACTACGACGTGCGGGGGACCCGGATCGTCACCAATCCGCGTGGGTACAAGCTCACCGGGGGGCGCATGCAGAACTCGGATTTTCGGACGGATTTCTGCGTGGATGTGGGTGAATCAGCCGGCAGACACGTTTAACCCGGAGCGGGCAACCATGGCTTCTGAGATTTTCGTTTGGGCTTATCTGCCAGGAGATGTCGAGCCGACCCTGTGCGGACGCTTCGAGCACGGGACCTCGAGCACCGGGCACATGGGGGTGTTTGCCTACTACAAGTCCTACCTCCAGAACCCGAGCGCGATCGCCGTGGATCCCATCGCGCTGCCGTTGCGAGCACTGCAGTTCTCGACCACCCTGTCCAAAGGGGTCTTCGGGGCTTTGCTGGATGCGATGCCGGAGAGCTGGGGGCGGCATGTCATCGACACCGTGCAGTGGAGGCAGGATTTCCCGGCAAGGTACATGCTGAACACCGCTGGAGATGCGATCGGAAACCTTGCGTTCAGCCAATCGAGCACGGAAATCCCCGTTCGCAGGCTGCCAATCGGTGTCGAGGACATCGGCCTTGCGCAAGCTGTTTTGTATGACCTGGACAAGCACCCGGAACTGGTGTTTCCTGAGATGGTGGAGTGGGTTTGGGCAAACACGGCCATGGGCGGAGCGAGGCCGAAACTCACCGTGGAGAAGGATGGGCGGCTTTGGCTGGCGAAGTTTCCTTCACGCAATGACGATGCGAACCTGCCCATGGCTAAGCTGGAGGCCGCGATGTTGGACCTGGCCAGGCGCTGCGGCATTAACTCGGCTATTTCGCAGGTTGTGGAAGGTGATGGGCGGCACGGCGATGTGCTTTTGGTGGAGCGCTTTGACAGGGGGCCAGTCGATGGCAGAGGCATGGCCAGGCGTGATGCGTTCTTGAGCGCTCGCACGCTCTTCGAGTGCACGGGGTTCAGGTCGGACTACAGCGGCAGCTACGTCCGCCTTGCGTCCGAGCTGGAGCGCTACTCGTGCCAGAGTGAATCGGATCGGGCGGAACTGTTTCGGCGCATGGTCTTCAATGCGCTCATCTCCAACACCGATGACCACGACCGCAATCATGGGCTGGTGGCCGACGACATGCCAGGCACCTACCGGCTGAGCCCAGCCTATGACCTGTTGCCCCAGTGGCGAAGCACCAGACAGCGGGGCCAGGCAATGGCCGTCGGAAGCAACGGGGCCATGGCCACAAAAGAGAACCTTCTCAGCGAATGCGAGGCGTTTGGCCTCACGCGGCGCAACGCTGAGGAAGTCCATGGGCAGGTGGCCGAGCGGGTCGCCGCGAACTGGCGCGAGTGCCTTGTTGCCCAAGGCGTAGCCGACAAGGGCATCGCCTTGGTTGAGGGCTGTTTCTCTGTAGTCCCAGATTTGATGCCTGGCAGAAAGCATTGAAGCGCTCTGTCGCCCCTCGACCTCCACGCTGGTCGATGCGGACAAGACGCTTTGCAAGAAAGAACATTGCAGATGAAGCAACCCAAGGGCCGTGGAAAGCACGTTCTCTATCTCGACTTCGACGGTGTACTCCACCACGAGGACGTGTGGCGCCACCCACGTCGAGGGCTCTACTTTGGACCCAAGGGCGTCGGTCACACCCTCTTCGAAAACGCGCCCCTTCTTGAGCACCTACTGACCCCCTACCCGAATGTGCACATCGTGTTGTCGACGTCCTGGGTACCATCGCTGCGGTACAGCCGCGCTGTTTCAAAGCTTCCGCCGAGCCTCAAGGCGCGCGTTGTTGGGGCGACGTTCCACACGCGCATGAATCGCAATCTCTTTGACTGTCTCACCCGTGCACACCAGGTCCTGGATGACGTGGACCGCAGGCAGCCTGGCGCTTGGGTAGCTGTGGATGACGCCCTGGGCTGGCCGAAAGAGTCGCTACCGCACTTCGTTGCTTGCGACCCGGTTGCCGGCATTGCCGACCCGGAGGTGACAAGGGACCTTGTGGCCAAGTTGCAGTTGCACTTTGGACGTCCCGCCGAAGGCCCCGGGAAAGCGCCCACCCCAAAGGCGTAACTGCAATCGCAGCCGCAAGTGGCTCGCCCACACGGATGTGTCTGCCAGCACCCGCCTCAAACGTCTTCCTCCCGACGCCGCGGCACGTCTTTCATGTCGGGGGCGACGCCCCCCAGGGCCGCAAGGCGCTTGCCTGCTTGGATGCGCACGAAAGTCTTGAGCGCTTCACGGAACAGGTCGCCCTTTTTCATTGTGGGGTCGGCAACTTCCAGCGCACGCTCATACAGGTCATCATCAATGGTTACTGTGGTTCTCATGGCTTCACCGCGTCATCAAAATTGATGTCATCCTCACCCGATCAGATGGACGCGCCGCGCAGCTGATTTCGGCCAATCCGAGGTTCATATTCTGAGCATTTGCTAAAATTACGGCAAGACGGTTCGAGAGCGAGTGAGTAGACGGACCAGCTGCCTGTCCATCAGGTCCTGCATACCAGCAGGGGCAACAGAACCTCGCATGGATCTTCCTTCGGGTGGATCCGGAGAAGGGCCTTCGGGCCCTTTTTTCTTTTACCTGCAGTACTTCCGCGAGGTTGATCCGCGAATACACCGGGCCCTCATTTGCCGCGGCCCGAATGGAGCGCCCAACGTGGGCCCGGAGTTGGACGAAGTGCACTCGTTCCATGCCGATCTGTGGGATTTCAGCCAGTGGGGCCTTTCTCCAGATTGCATCCTGAATCCCAAACCCAGTTCTCCGCGTGGCTCGGAGAGTGAAGGATGAAATGCTAGCCTCCCGCAGCGCGATACGAGCGCCCAGATGAGTGTTAGCATCGACATCCAGTGTTGACCAGTCACCTCCTCAGGTTGTGAACTTGGTATCAACTGCGGCATGCGAATGCCGAGAATGATGCAGCACAGCGAGGTTGAACGTGGTTCAGCTGCTCTCCTTGGGATCCTCGCGCCTATTCCCCAAAGGGCCTCCATGTGGAGGCCCTTTTTTCATTGCATCCTCAACCAGATCCTCCTCAGTAGATGACGAAAGTTAGCAGCCTGGCCCTGGCCATTGCCCTATTGGTTGGCACCAGTAACCATCCCCCGGCAAAGCCGGGGGCTTTCGAGATGTGAGCCGCTCAAAGCGGCTAAACGGGGTCGCTAACGCGGCCCCTACTCTTTGCGCCACCTATTCGGTGGCCGCTACCTCCACAACCCAAGCTGTTCCAATCTCGCGTCCTCCTCCTCTTGGTGCCTTATGTAGTTGCGGATCACCTCTTCGTCTCGTCCCACCGTCGAAACAAAGTACCCTCGCGCCCAAAAGTGTTGGCCTACAAAATTCCTTCTGCGTTCTGCATACACCCTGGCCAGATGGATCGCGCTCTTGCCCTTGATGTATCCCACCACCTGCGACACCGCGTATTTCGGCGGTATCGATAGCATCATGTGCACATGATCCGGCATCAGATGCCCCTCTTCTATCTGGCTCTCTTTTTGACTCGCCAATGTCCGAAACACCTCCCCCAGGTGCTTTCGCAGCTCCAGGTACAGCGTCTTTCTTCGACATTTCGGTATGAACACCACGTGGTACTTGCAGTCCCATTTCGTGTGATTTAGGCTTTCTATCTTGTCCATCCAGTTCTTCCTTTCGTTTGCTTGGCGGCTCACGATTGGCAGTTTCTGCGATGGACATCCATACCTACGAATACGTCAAACTTCTACGGCCTCCCCGGCAGAGCCGGGGGGTCTCCCAACGGACTAGCATCGTCTTTGCCCGGGCTCCCAACCCGGCTTTTGAGAAGGATTCCTTCCGAGTCCCGCAGCCCACCAGCTTCGCGCATTTCCCGCAGTTTTTCGTGCATGGCAAGCCACCTGCTGTGCCAACCAGGCCTCTGCCGCGCGCGCTGTGCTACGAGGCCTTCGCGGTGCTGCACAGTGGTGAGACGCGCACGCTGGTATATGTCGCCCAGCGGCTGAATCGCCGGGTGATCGAGCAGACCGACCACAAGCGCGCCGACAAGTTCTTTGCGGATGCCCGTCTGCCAGGCGCCGAACTGGGGGACTACAAGCGCTCGGGGTACAGCCGGGGGCACATGGCGCCGGCGGGCGACATGTCGACGCCAACGGCGATGGCCCAAAACTTCAGCCTCGCGAACATGGTGCCGCAGAACATCCAGCACACCGGAGGACCCTGGGCCAAGATCGAGGAGGACACGCGTCGGTATGTGCTGCGGGCCCAGGGGCGATGTCTATGTCATTACGGGGCCGGTCTTTACGCGCACCAGCCCGTTCATCAGGGCGAACCAGGTTCGGGTGCCGGACTATCTGTACAAGCTGGTGTATGACGCAACCACGCAGCGGGCCTGGGCGCACTGGCACGCCAACCGTGAGGGCGAGCGCGTGGGGCCTCCAATCAGCTACCACGAGTTGGTGAAGCGGACGGGGATCGACTTGTCGATCCGCCCCGCTCCTCAACACTAGACCCTTTGGGAGTCCAGTGTGACTGCTGAGGTCATTTCCGTCGAATCATTGCTTGCGCCCACCAATTGCTACTGGCCATGGCCAAGCCTCCAAACGGCTCCCACCCGCACTTAATCGCATCGTTGACCTGCTCGATCAAGGTATTCATGTTGACATGGGAGAGGATGTTGTACTCCATTGCCTTCTTTCGGTACTGAATTCAAATCTGCGACTTGAAGGCTTTGAGTTGCGGACACCGCTACAAGCCCTCGGCCATCTTCTTGCGCCGAATCTAACAGTGGTGCATCCATCCGGTCCAACATCCTTACGCCCGTGACCGGCCCTTAGCCTTTGGACGTGGGCGTCAGTCTAGACGTAGCGCATCAGCCCCCCTAATCCGCCATCCTCACTCTGCACGAAAAATTACTTCCTGCATGCAGGCCTTCCGTCAATTGAAAGAAATTCGCAGAATAACAATGATGCGAAATAATGTTTCTCACAGATTGATAAATTCGATCTTTTATTGCGCAAAAGATTAAAAAGAAGCAAACTGTGGCACTTACTAGTTGATGTCTACCGAGACGGTTTGCCGTCAGGTTGGCGCCTGGATGATGCCCATCAAGCCTTGTAACCAGCATGCCCACGTCGAAGATGCAGAACTTAGTTCTGCATCTGGGAGCTTTGGTGAGTTGCTTTTCCTGGCACGGCGCTCACGCCAACTGAGTTTGCGTCAACTCGCTGAAAAGGCGAACGTGGTGGCATCTATCGTCAGTGAATACGAGAACGCGCGGCGCCCCGCGCCATCTGAGACTGTCGTGATCAGGTTGGCCAATGCGCTGAACCTGCCACATGACGAGGCGAACCGACTGGCGACGCTTGCGAATCAGGAACGCACAGCTATCGGCCTCCGCGTCGCGCGTACTACGCCAAGTCACGTAGCAGAGCTGCTTCGTGACATCGCTGGGATGGCCCAGCGCCTTTCGCCCGCGCAAGTGCGCTCAATCCGACAAACATTGCATTTGGAGGCGGCCATGAAATAAGAAACGGCAGGACCCCTTTCAGAGCCCCGCCGTCCAGGGTGGCCAGACCTAAGTCTTCGCGTTTGCACCGTAAGAATACTTGATCTGACCCCTTGGTGGTGGATTTGTTCGCGCCTATCAGGCGAACAACCGAGATGTCAGACCATGCAATCCATCACTGATCGTAGTGAGGCCCTTGCGCGTTCGCGGCAAGCAAGCTCCCCGCTGCACCCTAGCTCTAATTCCAGGTCTAGAGCGAAGCCCAGCAGTGACCAGTCCAAATCACCTTGCGGGGTGCTTGCACTCCAGCAAGCCGCCATCTCCCAATACTCGGAGGCGCGGCGATGAGGACTGAAAAGCGATTCACTCCGACCGTCCTCGAACGCTTTCTTCGGGAAGGAAGAGGAACAGGTAGCTATGCTGAATACTTGCCCTGGCACCGGGTCTCCCGGGGAGATCCGTCCAGTTTGGGCCGCTCGCATCTGATCCCATGGCGGCAACGCCAACGCGAACTTCTATCCGACGGGGAATGGACAGGTCTTAACTTTGCCGGCCTCCTGTCAGATCTGGTCGATCTCGTCGAACAGTTTCCGCTTAGCCAGGACGACGCTCTGCACGAGATATCTCGCTGGCATGTAGGGGGCGGGCTCACACACTATCCAGGGACGCTGGAAACAGCAAGGCTACTGGGTATCAAACACCCCAAGGTGAGCGAAGGCGACCTGACCCACATCTGGACGAGCACCACCGACCTGTTACTGGTTCTGCGAACTCAACGGGGAACGCTGGAGCTCCTCGCCGTGTCCTGTAAACCTTCGAGCGCACTTACTCGGCGAGCGAAACAGCTGCTTCTTCTGGAGAAGACCTATTGGGAGCGGCGCCGGGTACCTTGGATACTCATCACGCCCGAACAGTACGATGCGAACGTCGCCATGACGCTTCGCCGAAGCTCCCCCTGGGGATTTGATGAACCAGCGTCGGCGTCTCAAGTCAGCATAGCGTGCGAAGTGGTCCGAGGCATGCCTCGCCACCGATTTTCCAGCGTGATTCAGCAGCTCACTGATTTGTTCGGGGGAGAGCCCTATCGCTACGACGCGCAAAGAGCGCTCTGGCAATCCATCTGGCGCGGATTGCTACCAGTAGATTTGCGGCGGGGCTGGAGACCCCATCAACCTCTTGCATTGATCTCTCACCAGGAGTTCCATTCGCTCAATCCCATGCTGGTTCGGAGGTCTGCATGCATCTGATGCACAACCAGCTGTACCGACTGACGACCGACACCCATGGACTTGCAGCCGGTACATACCGGGTCATGGTGGATGATGGCACAGCAAAGGCAGTCTACTGCGCGCTCATCGAGCCAGCGGTGCCCCCTAGTAAGGGCAAAGGAGGCAGGCCGCGCATCGAAGACCTAAAACTAAAACGCAAAAAGCGATTTGCGCAAGCGCCGCGGGTCGGCGCTTTGTACAGAATTGAGCGGCATGATTTCCTTGATCTCATCGAGAGCCTAGATCTTGTTGCGCTCAGCCTAAAGAAACTTCCAGGCTCGTACTACGAGCCAATTGAACGGGCCTCCGCACTGCTTGATTTTCAAAGGCGCTGTCGGATCATGGAACCGTTCTTCGACCAAGAAAAGCTCAAGGAAAGCCTTCAGATTCACGGGAACCTTGCCAGCATGAAGCGAGCCGCGGCGCTGGAGCACGAAGTAAGTGAAAACTACGTCGACAAGCTTTGGTCGATTCTCTGCTATTTCGGACTGGAGCAACGTAGTCTTCGCACAAGAAAAGACAGATGCGGCGCACCAGGAGAGAAGCGGGATCTGTCAGAAGATAAAACGAGAAAAAAAGCAGGTAGAAAGACCTCTGGGCAGCGGCTCAACAAGCTGATCTGTGGCTGCTGGGGCGATGCGGTTCAGCCAGGCATGAGTATTGACTGGCGCGCGAGAATCATCCACGCAGACAATTCCATCAGCACACCAAAGCCGTCGATGCGGTCGCGGTATGAACGCATCATTGCTATTAAGTTCGCAACCGAAATGACTTTCGACGAGAACGGCAGGATCGTGGCCGTCGAGCTCAAAAAGGGACAGTACCCGAACTTTCAACAAGTCAAACGGGTGCTGACCAAAGACACCAGTGACATCGAGCGAATCCGAGAGAAGACAAGTCAGGGACACTTCAAACGTTCCCTCCGAGGGCTTTCTGGGTGCAGTTGGCAGGGCGCTGAAGGCCCGGGGATGATGTTTGCCATCGACTCAACGATCGGCGACGTTTATCTGAGGTCATCGATTGATCCCACTTGGATCATCGGCAGGCCAATCACCTACATCATTGTGGATGTCTTCTCGACCGCAGTGGTTGGCTTCTACGTCTGCCTGACAGGCCCCAGTTGGGCGACTGCTGCCGTCAGTATCTTCAACACGACCGCTTCCTCGTCGTTGCTGAGCGACTTGTGGGGATATGACATGCGTCAATCACTTTTCCCCGCCCCAACGCTACCTGCAAGTCTTCTTTGCGATCGTGGCGAATACCTGTCGAAAAGCGCCAAGGCAACAGGGATGAAGTTGCGCACCACGCTGCGCTACACCCCCCCGTTTCGACCCGACTTAAAAGGCGTAGTCGAAGTGATGCACCGCATCGCAAAGGACGCTCAGTACCAGTTCTTGCCCGGTGCGATGGATGCGCGTCGAGCTGAGTATGAACTGCGCCGCTCCAACCCGGCCGCAGCCACCATGACGGTGCGGCAGTACATGCAGTATCTCCACGAGGTCTTCTATATCTACAACCTGACCGCTGACCGCGCCCATCGACTAGATGCGCACATGGTGGCCGATGGGGTCTACCCGAGCCCAGGCGGACTATGGACCTGGGGTCACAAGGTGGGCATTGGCTTTATGCGCGCTCAGCCGCAAGCAGAGCTGATAGCTTCTTTGCTGCCTCAGCGCCATGCTCGCGTAACCGCAAATGGTGTGAAATTCCTCAAGAGTTTGTACCAATCGCCAATTGTTGACTCGGAGCAATGGACCACCCTTGCTCGGTCAAAGGGCGGCTGGGAGCTTCCAGCGTATTACTACCCGGGCTCGGTCTCGCGGATATGGACGCCACATAGCCGGGGCGATGAATTCATCGACCTGGCAATCTCAGACTACAGCCGCGCGTCGTCAGAGCTCACCTACGATGAGGTCGCAGACGCGTTCGCATTCCAAAAGCTGAAAGCGGCCGACATTGAGCACCAAAACTTGCAGGAGAAGGTCCTGGGCCTGAAGCGCATGCAAGCCATTCGTGCAAACGCGGAGGCAGAAGTTCGGGCAGCGTCAGACTCCTCCACAGGCCTGCTTCCGAACATTTCAGAGGCTAGGGCCTTGGAAGTCGAGCTGGCAGGTCGCCTCGGTGTAGGGGAAATTCGCGGCTCCAAGGAGCTTCGCTCTGAGGCGATGGACGCACACCACCAAATGATGAATGAGTTGTACGCGACCATGGATGCGGGGGAGGGGAATGCCTAAGGTTCCAAGCACCCAAGAGTTCGACCCATATGAAGGCAATGCCCTAATCGCTGGGCTTGGGCCCATTCTCCCAAGACTAGATGTTGCGAAACGCCTAATCGAGCTGCCGCCAAAGCCTCCTCCAGACATTGCTTCGGTCCCAAAGCACATTCGCATGCATTTGCTGATGGCCGTGCTCGATCTACATCTACCGAGCCTCGAGGAGCAACGGTTGTTCGAGACCATAGACCTCATGATCCGGCAAAACTATGATCGCCTCAGTCCGCTTGCACCTTCGACCTGGAGTCACATTAGCGGCCAGTCGGCCACAACCAATCAGCCCTTGAGAGCCACACCATCCGCTGCAGCTGTCGTGGGAATTTCCGGAACGGGGAAGAGCGAAGCAATAAGCCGTTGCCTGAGCCTTTATCCGAATCAAGTCATCCGACATGATTCGTTCTTCCGGATGGTCAACGGCTTGACGCAGCCTCTGTTCCTCTCTCTCAACGCTCCCTTTAACGGGAAGGCAGACCAGCTTGGCCTAGACCTCATGATCGCCTATCGGCAAGCAACGGGTAGTACCCGATTTGATGAGGCGCTGGAAAGTCGCAGTAAGCAAAACGGCCCAAAGCTTCTACGAGAATGGCTGCAGGTAGCCTCCAGTCACTTTTTAGGGTTGCTTCACATCGACGAGATTCAGAATCTGTTCAAGCTTGCTACAGTCGCAAGCCGGAAGCACCGCAACCCTGGCAGTAGAGCGCCAGAATTGCGAATCGTGGAAGACGAGACGCTCAAGTGGATCCTTACGTTCCTCAACACTTCACGCATACCCTTGTTGATCTCCGGGACTCCGGACGGCATGAGCGCCATCCAAACGCGCATTAGCAACACCCAGCGGCTCACTAGCTTTGGACATCATGTGTTCAAGCACTTCGAGGGTGACAACGAATCCACGTTCAAGCAGCATTGGCTTCCGAGGCTAGTCCTGTACCAGTACGTTGCACGTCCCCTTGCGCCATCCGATGAGTTGGTTGATCTCATTCTCACCAAAACGGGTGGAGTGCAACGACTAATCATCGCACTTTGGATCGCTGCGCACCGCGTCGCGTTTGAGAGGAAGGATGATGACTTGAGACTTGAAGATTTTCAGACGGCAGCCGATACGAATTTCGCATTGGTCTCCGGTGCAGTAGATGCGCTTCGGAGCAACGATCCCAGGCGGTTGGAACGCTACGAAGACTTGTATCCGCGGGACCCAGGCCTGTGGGCTCAGATTTTTGGGCCGACGTTGGGCCCGTGAACTCATTCGGCTGAAGCGCTGCATCCCCTCGATGCGGGGTACGACCACCCAGAGACAAACTATGGCGGTGAGAAAGCGCTGGCACTCAGGGGATTGACTTTATCGGAAAGGTCAGCTGGCCCATGACGTCCACTGACGGCTGCATTTGCGAGCGCGTTGATTGCTTCGTCGGCATTCTCAAAGAGCACGGCAATCACCAGAAGGTGCGACGCAACACTCGCTGTGGTGTGGAAAGGCACGCCGCTCGGCGCCATCTTGCCTCCCAAAACAACCGAAAGCCAATGCGCGGGAAAAACGTTCTGGACTCGATCGTCGATAGGGTGCTTGCTCCTCACGCGCTGTGTTTTCACAAGCCCCAGCTTTTCGGCGCGGCCTTTAAGAATCGGCCCAACGCTTCGCGAATCAAGCGGTGCCGTTCGGTCGTACATTGCGGTTGCGAGTTCGAGGTAGCGCTGTACAAACAAATTGCCGCGTGCCTCTGAAACGAATGTCGCATCATGCATTTGGCTTTGACCCAGTCGGTCCTTAGGAAACGCGCCGAAGCTGTCCTTGGACCTTGCAAAGTGCAGAGGAAGTGCATGCTTTGGGCACCATGTTTGCCCGGGCATCTGATGATCGCGACGCCAGTAGCTAACTCCGTGGAAATCAACATCCTCTTTGACACATTTTTCACAGAAAAATACCTGTAGGTCGCCGCGATGTGGGGTTCGGCCAAACAGCAAGGTTCTCATCTGGAGACTGCCGTGGGCAATGTGCGGGTAGTTCTGCGTGATGGCTCGTCTGAATGGAATAGAGGTGTGATTCCTAGCGAACTGTTCGGACGTCTGGCCAGCCATTTTGCTGAGCAGCTCATGCTTGGTAGCACCTTTGCCCGAACCAACCTGCACTGCGATTGCCCTCCACAGTAGATGGTCATATCTATAGCCGTTTATCTGCCTGATCCGACCAAGGTAGCCAAGATCCATTTCCTCCGGGAAGGGAGTGGGCTGCAAAAGCTTGTCCATGAGCTAACTCCAGACCGTTGCGATCACATAGGTTTGAGAACGGCCAACGATCGAATCACTGCGGCAAGCGCCTTGGCGTGCGATGCGGATCCGTCCCACGTGACCTGAAGTGCCTCAATCAGCTCACCATTGCTTCGCACCAGATCCGCACTTACCCCCCCCTCGAAGCGCTCCACGAACAAGCAGACTTCCTCAAACAAGCGAGATGCCCGAATGCCGTCTCCTTTGAGGATCCGGCTGACTTGGGACTGGCTTGCCCCCACATGCGCTGCGATATCAGCCTGGGCAATTCCCCGATCCACACAGATGCGGCGCACGTTTGCTACCCGCGCGCGAATCTCAGATTCAATCATGCATAAAGCATAACCCAATACATATATGCATATCAAGCTCGAGCTCTTGCGAGATCGGCTTGTCTCAGCGTAAAGCGGTCTTGCGCACGGAGGTGTGCGGTCAACGCAGCCTGAAAAGCTGCAAGAGTGTTGGGCAGACTTATTTAGTCAAGTGAGGAGGTCGCTTGCTCCCTGCGGCCGCGCAGCGATAGACCGCTGGATTGCCAGCCTCGTCAGAGGCAGCTTGTCCAGATGCCCTCGCTTGGCGTGCAGTTGGGGAATCAATGGATAAAGCTGATTGACGTGCCTCAGGCGTTCACCGCGCTCTTGCAGCAGTTGCAAGCAAGCCCTTTCCACGGCAACGCTCAACTGCTCATCCCGCGCTTGCCAATCGATGGCTGCTGGCTGCGGAGGACGATGAGATGGATTCGGAGAAGGCTTGTTCTCGATCAGCCATGAGCGATCATTGCGATACAGCCAAGCGTAAGCGGCAGGCTCGATAGTTCGCATCCATTTCATCCCCATGGCGCTCGATGTGTTGAGCAATTTGGCCCAGACTTTTCGCGCTTGGGCGCGAGCCCTTTCGTGTCTTGCCTCAGTCCAAGCTCGTTGGAGCCCTACTTCTGTCCACAGCACTCGGGATATGGTCTCTATGGATACACCTACCTCGGTGGCGACTGCAGATTTCTCAGCGCCGCGTCGCAGCCTTCTGATCGCTAGCTTGCGCAAGTCCGAGTGGAGTTTCTTGGGTCGACGTTGTACCGCTATTCCGGACTTCGCCGCCCAAACCTGCGCGGTTTGCGGATCGATTCCAACGCTTAGCCCTGCAGCCCTCGGCGAGAAGCTCTTGCCGCGAACCAAGACTTCGAACTCTTTCCTGCGAGCACAGTCGACTTCGCCTTTTCGCGACTGAGTCATATCACCTGTCAGAGCAGCTCGCTTTTCCACCGACGTGGACTGTACGAATCGATCCCATGTTCCAAAGAGCCAGTGGATCATCACGAGATGTCGGAAGGGATGCGTTTTGGCCCTAGGGGAACTAAAAAATCGGCCTAGCTGCGTTGAGGCTTGCTGGAGTGTCACGGGAAAGCCCGCAAACTCTTCGCGGGCCTGAAACAATTGCACGTGATTCAGGAACGACGTAGAAATCTCTTTGAGACGCATATGGCCGCCCACGGACAACCATCCGCGGTTCATGAATTCCGCCCGATAGTGTTCATTGAACCGATCTACGCCCAGTCCTGATCGAGCACCCTCTGAAACTGCCGTCTCAACCAGCGTCGCAAAGCTGGCCAAGAACTCAAGTTGAGGCGTGGCCGAATGCACTGCGCCGGCGAAGCTCTCACGAAGCTCATCAGCTCTGGGCAGCGCCCACTGAAACCTACCTACGCTGGTTGATCTGGATTGCTGGAGAAGCATCGCGTGCTTGGTGCAGGCCCAGACACCGGGATACTGATGCTTGATGTGCCAGTAGGCCCAGCCAGTGCTACTCAGGTCCTCTTGCATGCAGCCAAAACAAGCCTTCAGCGGATGGTTAGCAAGGAATCGGCTTGTTGCGATTCCGAGCCGGATTCGAAGGCTCAGGATGTGGCCATGCGACAGGCAATCGACCGCATAGCTCACGTCTTCTGGAGGTAAAAACGGTCGGTAGAATTTCAGAAGGGTTAGATTGATTGCGACGTCCCGGGCATCTCCATAGACCGCCCCAGTGCGTTCAACAAGAATTTGAAGACGATTGGGGAAGTCATGCAGAGACCCACATCGCGAATGAGAGAAGAACTGCTTGCTGGTAGTCGATGCGAGTGAGTTTCCCCAAAGAAAATGATGGCGACTCACCAAGCTGAATAGTGACTCGTCTGGCAACCGCGTCAGCAGTGGCGCTGCCGAAAACAGGTCGAGATGCTCGTTCATGGATGAACTCCTTGGAAGTCTTCACAGCAGGCCAGCGAAGCAGGCAAGGACCCTCTGGCGGGCTGTGAATCCAATGCAATCGAAAACGCGCGTTCTCAGTCGCCTCCCGCTAAAACAACCAAGTTGTTAAAGCTGCTTTCTCAATGTTTGCTGTACAGCAAATGTGACCAAAACACTTAACATAGGCCCCGCGACCGCGCCTGTCTCCTTTCAAGCCGGCGGGTCGAGCGCTGCTTGCTCGTGGATTCGTCCTTTAGAAGCTCCAACGCGAAGGGCTCGCTGGGATAGGTTTTTCGCACCTCCCCATTGACCATTCCGGTCACCGGAATACCCCCGCAGACGGTTTGTGTCCCAGGCGCGCGCCTGGCGCATTGCGCAAGGCTTGCCCACTCAGTGTCCAGACCGAGGATGATGGGTCCGTGCTCAGACATGGCAACAGGCTAGGAGCGATTCCTCGCAGGGTCAAGCAGGAGACGGCATCGTGCAAGCAACCGACCTACTAGTTGGCCTGCCAAACACTGGCTGCGATGGGGTCGCGGTTCGAGATAGGGGCGGCCAAAGTGAACTGCTGGCTGGAAGCCGTGTGGCTCCAAGCCAGCTCACTTATTTGGCTCAGCCAGGCAACGATGCATTCAAACCTTTGCTGCCCATCTCTGTCGACCTGGCAACCATCACGCGAGAAGCTTGAAAGCGCGGGTAATGGACTGCTTCTTCTTCCAGTAGCCACGCCAAGGGTCTTCCTTCTGAAAGCTCAAGTAATCGCGCGCCGTGCCTATCGTCCACTGCGCCCCGCCCTTCAGTTCTCTGAGCTGTTCCCACGCCACCGGCATCGAGACACCCATACCAGGTCGAGATCGCGCCGAGAACGCGCAAGCAGTGGTTTGCCCATGCCCGTTGCGCAGGTAGTCGATGAAGATCTTGCCCACCCGGTTCTTGCCGCCCATGATGGCCACGAACTTGGACGGAATGACCTTGGCCATGTGCTTGACCACAGCCTGCGAGAACGCCTTTACCTCGTCGAATTCGAGCTTCGGGGTGATGGGCACCACGACGTGCAGGCCCTTCCCGCCGCTCGTCTTGAGCCAGCTCTCCAGCCCCAGTTCGGTCAGCATCACCCGCGTGAGTTCGGCCGCCTCCTGCAGCATGGGCCAGGTCACACCTTCGCCGGGATCCAGGTCCAGGATGAACCGGTCCGGTTGGTTGATGCGTGCAATCTTCGAGTTCCAGGTGTGGAACTCCACGGCGTTCATCTGCGCCGCGGAGATCAGGCCCTGCGCTGAATCGACTGCCAGTAGCGCTGCATGCTCGGGCCACAGGGCTGGGTCCAGGTCCTTGACGCCGGGCATCTTGCTTTCGGAGTGCTTCTGGAAGAACAACTCTCCGGTGATCCCAGTCGGCGCGCGCACCAATGACACCGGCCGGTTCTTCAAATGGGGCAGCATGCGCTCGGCGATGCTCTCGTAGTAGCGCACCAGGTCGATCTTGCGCAGCCCAGTCGTGGGATCGATGACGCGCTCTGGATTGCTGATCTTCAGGCTGCTGGCCTTCGTCTTCGCTTTTGGCGTAGGGGCCGCGGTGGCGCTCGCGTTTGCTGGCGCGGCCTTGGCCAGCTCCCGAACGATGTCGCTGGCGGGCTTGTCCGTGCGAATCCCTCGGAACACCGCATGGCGGATGTGCTGGTCGGGAGTCCATTCGCCGAAGGCAACCTCCACCACCAGGGTTGGCTTCACCCAGCGCTCGGTGCCGGCCCGGCGCTTCGACCAGCGTCCCGGCTTGACCTCGGCCGCACTTACCGGCGGTGTTTTCACTTCCAGTTTCGTCAGTCGGGTGTGCAGATCCCTGCCTGCAGCCGAATCCCAACCCGTGCCGACCGAGCCCGCGTGGCGCAGTTGCCCCTCATCGTGGAAGCCCAGCAAAAGGCTGCCCACCTCCCTGGTGGCGTTAGACCGTTCAGTGAAGCCCAGCACCACGAATTCCTGGCGGTGCTGGCATTTGAGCTTGACCCAGGTGTCGGTGCGGCCCGACATGTAGGGCGCATCGGCGCGCTTGGCCATGACGCCTTCCAGTCCCATCTGGCAAGCCGCGCCCAAGAGCTGCGCGGGCGGCACTTCGAACGACTGGCTGAAACGCACAGTGTCGCTCTCGCGCTCGTCGAACAACTCCTTGAGCACAGCCCTTCTCGCTGCGAGCGGCACCGCGCGCAGGTCCATGTCGCCAAGGAAGGGCACGTCGAACACGAACAGCACGATGTCGCTCACCTGGGCGCTGTCGATGGCGTTCTGCAGACGGTTGAAGTCGGGGATGCCGGCATCGTTGAGCACGGCGATCTCGCCGTCCAGCCATGCACTGTTCAGACCAAGCTGGGCGACCGCGTCCGCGATTGGGCGCAATTTGTCAGTCCAGTCGTTGCCGTTGCGCGTGAAGATGCGCACGTCGTCGCCGTCGATGCGTGCCAATACCCGGTAGCCGTCGAACTTGGTCTCGATGACCCAATCCCCCTCCGGCACGGACGACACCAGCGTGGCGAGCTGGGGCGCCAGCGTGGCCGGCAGCTTCGCCTTCTTGGCCGCCTGGAGTGCGGTGTCGGTGTCTGGGGCGCTTGCGCGCCGAGGCACAGGGGCATCCCTTGGCTCCCGCTCTTCGATCAGGCCGAGGGGCTTGTCCACCACGCTATCAGGCAGCGCGGTGATGACGTCGTACTCGGTGCCCGGCCGTGCCCACGCATCTCCGCGCTTCTTGAACAGCATCCACTGGTCCTGTTTCTTCTCGCCGGGCTTGGAGATGCGCACCAGCTCCCACAGCCCGGCCAGCTTCTGGCCATGCAGCCTGAACATCACCTTGCCCTTGGCCAGACCCTCGCGCGGGTCGCCCACAGGCTCCCAGGTGCCGCGGTCCCACACGATGACCTTGCCCGCGCCGTACTCGCCCTTGGGAATGGCGCCTTCAAAGGTGTTGTAGTCGATCGGATGGTCCTCGACGTGTATGGCCATGGACTTGGTGGCCGGATCGTACGACGGTCCCTTGGGCACGGCCCAGCTGACCATGACGCCATCGAGCTCCAGCCGAAAGTCGTAGTGCAGGCGTGAAGCCCAGTGCTTCTGGATGACGAAGTGCAGCGCATCCGATGGGACTGCCTTCTTGCCGCGCCTGGCGGGCTTGTGCACACCGGCAGGCTCTGCTGTCTTGCTGAAGTCGCGCTTGGCGTTGTATTTGGCGAGGGGGGTGTTCGGCGTTGGTGCCGGCGCAGCCTTGGACACCTTCGCCGGCTCCGGGCTGGCTGCCGCTACGGTCTTGCGGCGTGCGGGAGCCTTCTTCTGCACCGCCAGTTCAGCCCACACCGGCGCGTGGTCGCTGGCGCCTTCCCGACCGCGCTCTTCGCAGTCCACGCCGGAGTCCGCCACCTTGAGCAGCGGCCCCGCCAAGATGTGGTCGATGCGCAGGCCGGCGTTGCGCTCCCAGCGCTTGCGGCGGTAGTCCCAGAAGGTGAAGGGCACACCCTTCCTGTGCACCTGTGCGATGGCATCGGTCCAGCCTTGCTCCAGGATGGAAGCATATGCCGCGCGTGGCTCTGGCTGCAGCAACGCGTTGTCGCGCCAGGTGTCGGGCTTGTAGATGTCGCCATCGGTCGGCACGACGTTCCAGTCGCCCAGCAGCACCACAGGGTAACCAGATTTCCACAGCTCCTGCGCGCGCAGGCGCAGGCGCTCGAACCAGCGCAGCTTGTAGTCAAATTTGGGGCCGGGCTGCGGGTTGCCGTTAGGGAGATACAGGCAGGCGTAGAGCACGCCATTGATGGCGGCTTCCACATAGCGGGCCTCTTTGTCCGTCGCATCGCCAGGCAGGGCTGTGACCACCGGCAAGGGTTCGTGACCGCGAGACAGCAGGGCCACCCCGTTCCATGCTCGCTGGCCTACCACCACAGCGCTGTAGCCCGCCGCCTCGACGGCTGCGGTGGGGAACTGCGCCGTAGGGCATTTGAGCTCCTGCAGCGCCACAACGTCAGGCTGTGTGCGGCGCAGCCAATCGACAAGCAGGTCTATGCGCTTGTTGACGTGGTTGATGTTCCAGGTCGCAACGCGCACCGCATGCTCACCGACCGCCCTTCAGGTGCGCCTCGACGGCCTTGGCGTCGTTGCCCACGGCTTTCACGGCGGCCTTGAGCTCTTCGGCGGTCACGCCGAACTTCTTCGCCCAGTCGCGCACCTCGTAGTCTTCGCTCACGCTGATGCGGGTGCGGTCCTGGCCGCCGGTCTTGGTCTTGTCATCGGACATGGTCGTCTCCTTGGGTTGGTGATCTGTGGCCGTCAGGCGGCTTTTCTTTGAGGAGCGGCTTTTACTGGCGCCTTCTTCGCGGGGGCCTTCTTGGCAGGTGCTTTCGCTTCGTCCTTGGCGCCGACCTTCAGGCTGCGCTTGAGCAGTGCGGTGAGGTCGATTACCTCGCCACCGGACTGTGGCACTTCCTCTTCGGGCTCCACCACGGTCTTGCCCTCGCCAGCCTTGGCCTTCTTCTCGACGAGCTTCATCACCTGGATGCGGAACTCGTCCTTGAAGTCATCGGGATTCCATTTGCCGGACATCTCGGCGACGAGTTGCTTGGCCATCTTGAGCTCGGCGGCACTCACGCTCTTTGCGCCGGCAGGCGGCAGCTCCAGCGAGTCGAGGCCCTTGACCTCGTCGCCCCAGCGCAGCAGGTTTAGTACCAACGCCGGGCCCGAAGGCACCAGCGCGGCCAAGTGCTGCTTCGTAGCGATAACGACCTTGGCCAGGCCGATCTTGCCCGTGGCGATCAGCGTCTCACGCAGCAGCGCATAGACCTTGTCGCTCTTGTTGACGGGCGCCACGAAGTATGGCCGTTCCAGGAAGATGAAGGGCATCTCGTTCGCGTCGATAAAGCGCTCGATCTCGATGGTCTGCGTGGTCTTGGGGAACACCGCTTCGACTTCTTCGGGGCTGATGATGACGTACTTGCCGTCCTCGTACTCCACGCCCTTGACGATGTTGTCCTTGTCGATTTCCTTGCCGGTGCGCTTGTTAACGCGCTTGTAGCCCACCGGATCCATGGTGCGCTTGTCCAGCCAGTCAAAGTCCACGCCCTCGCTGGTGGCGGCCGTGTGCAGGCCGACGGGAATGTGGACCAGGCCGAAGGTGATGGCCCCTTTCCAGAGGGTGCGGCTTCCAGTTGCCATGCTGATCTTCTCCACGCGCGGGGATCCCGGGTTTCGACAGTGTGCGATGCAGCGCAAAGCCGACTTGTAGGCGTTTGCTCACGCGCACAGTAGGCGCTCGCACCCTTCCCGGCGTATTGGCCCGGCCTATGCTGCGACGATGATCTCTGCGCTGCGCCATATCGCCGTTTACGTTGACGAGCCCACGGAAGGAAATTTCGTGTGGGTTTTGAACGAGCGTGGCCGCGATGGCGAGTGGATGGAACTGGAGCGCGCCAAGTCGAGCAGTCCGACATTCAAGGACGCCATGGCGCAGGGCCTGTGGAAGCTGCAATCCCTCGTCCCCGATCTCAATGCAGGTCCTCGTCAGCCAGCTGCAACGGCATCAGCCAAGCCCCGAGAAAACAAGCCGGAAAAAGCTCCAGCCATCGACGACTCGAGCAGCGCACCACGCTCTGCCTTCGGCTTTGGTCTTGCAAATTGAATGGGGCAAAGCATGCCGGTACCCGGACTCAAATCACGCGATGTCCCGGCGCCTGTGCCGCCAGCCCCTAGATCATGGATGGTCCCCTCTCTGGTATGGCTCGCGGCGGTGGTTGTCCTTGTGTTGACTTTGCTTCCATGGAAATGAGGGACACCCGAGTTATTTGCCGCGGCAGTTGCATTCGTTTTCGAGCGTCAAAAGCGGTTACTCACATTGCCAATTTTCCGACGCCTCTGTCAGCGAAGACCTACACGCTAGCCTGTGTTGGCGGCGCATTCTTGACGCCCTCAGTCGGTGGAAAGGCCCCTGCTGAGACTGGCAAACACCACTCAATTGGAGATAGCAATGGCTCGTGATTTCAATGACGATAACCAACGTCGCTTTCAAGGGCGCGATGGTAGTGATCAATCTGGCCGCCATGGTGAAAGCTGGGACGATAGCTATGGCAGCGCTCGACAGCAGGGCGGGTACCAAGACCGTGCCTACGGCCAGCAAGCCCAGCAAAGCGACTTCAACCGCTATGGCGGCCAAAACCGTGGCAACGACTTCAGTTCCGACTTCGGCTCCAGCCGCTACGGCGGGGCCGGGGCCCCCCC
>NZ_AKJX01000024.1 GCF_000276605.1 Acidovorax sp. CF316
CCAGCCGGCACCGGCGGCGGCCACAAGGGCCCACAACAGCAATCCTGCGAAGCGGTGATGCCATGCCTTGGTCATGGGGCGGATTCTGGCACGTGTGGGGTCTGGTGTAATCGGGCACCGCCCCACCCGCCATGCCTGCTGCCGCTCCCTCTCTCCATCCCTGGTTCACGCCACGCAACCTGCTCTGGGCGTCGGTGGGCGTGGCGCTGGTCACCATCGCGCTCAAGACGGCCGCCTGGTACGTGACCGGCTCGGTCGGCCTGCTGTCGGATGCCATGGAGTCCTTCGTCAACCTGGCCAGCGCGGTCTTCGCGCTGGCCATGGTCACCATTGCCCAGCTGCCGGCGGACGAGAACCACCCCTACGGCCACCACAAGGCCGAGTACTTCTCCTCGGGCTTCGAGGGCATCCTCATCGTCGGCGTGTCGCTGGGCATCCTCTGGGCCGCCGGGCACCGCTTGTTCGCGCCGCAGCCCATCGAGCAGGTAGGCTGGGGCCTGGCGCTCTCGGTGGCGAGTTCGGTCCTCAACGGCGTGCTGGCCTGGCTCATGCTGCGCTCATCGCGCGTGCACCAGTCGATCGCGCTGGAGGCCGATGCGCGGCACCTCTTCACCGACGTCTGGACCTCGGCCGGCGTGCTCGTGGGCATCGCGGGCGCGGCGATCACGGGATGGCTCTGGCTCGATGCCCTGGCCGCCATCGCGGTGGCGCTCAATATCCTGCGCGAGGGGGTGTCGCTGGTCTGGCGGTCCTCGCAGGGCCTGATGGACGAAGCCGTGGAGCCCGAGGTCCAGGCCACCATCGAGGCCACGCTGCGGCAATTCGTGGTGGCCCAGGCGCCTGGTGCCCTGCGCTTCGATCATGTCTCCACGCGGCGCGCGGGCCAGCGCCAGTTCGTCGGCCTGCACCTGCATGTGCCCGGCAGCTGGACGCTGGGCCAGGCGGCCCAGCTGCGCGGCCAGGTGGAACAGGCACTGGTGTCTGCCGTGCCCGGCCTGCGTGCCACCATCGAGTTGCTGCCCACCGACGTGGAAGCCCTTTTCCATGAACCCGAACCCAAGGAAGTGACGACGTGATCAGTGTGATTCAGCGTGTGCGCGAGGCGCGCGTGGACGTGGAGGGCCAGACCGTGGGCGCCATCGGCCACGGCCTGCTGGTGCTGGTGTGTGCCGAGCGCGGCGATACCGAAGCCGAGGCCGACAAATTGCTGGCCAAGCTGCTCAAGCTGCGCATCTTCGGCGACGATGCCGGCAAGATGAACCGCAGCGTTCAGGATGTGGCGGGCGGCCTGCTGCTGGTGAGCCAGTTCACATTGGCCGCCGACACCACGGGTGGCAACCGCCCGAGCTTCACCCAGGCCGCCGCGCCCGACGAAGGCCGCCGCCTGTTCGACTATGTGGTGCAGCAGGCGCGTGCCCTGCACCCGGAGGTGGCCACCGGCCGCTTCGCGACCGAGATGCAGGTGCACCTCGTCAACGACGGGCCAATCACCATACCGCTGCGCATCGCGCCAGCAGCGCCCGCCGCGTAGGCTGGGTCAGGCGCCTACCAGTTTCTGGAACGAGCCGAGAACGGCCGGGCCGTTGAAGGGCTTGACGATCCAGCCACGGATGCCGGCGGCCTTGCCGCGCTCCTTCATGGCGGGCGAATTCTCGGTGGTCAGCATCACAATGTTGACGCCGGTGTTCTTGAGCTCGCTGCGCACCTTCTCGGCCATGGTCAGGCCGTCCATGTGGGGCATGTTCACGTCGCAGACCACGAGCTTGATGCGTGAATCCTGTTGCAGCTTGGTCAGGCCGTCGCGGCCGTCCACCGCGAAGGCGATGTCGAAGCCGTTCTTGCCCAGGAAGCCGCCGACTTCGTTGCGCACGGTGCTGGAGTCGTCGACGACGAGGATGTTGGCCATGGTGGTGTCCTTGAGAAGAGAAAGAAGTCAGAAGAATTCCAGCTCGCCCGCGATCTCTTGCACCTCGGGCGCCCGCCAGTGGAAGTCCAGGGGGGTGTAGGCCCGGGCGCACATCGTGGCGTACAGCGGCAGGCCGGGGAGCATGTCGATCTCGAAATGCTGCAGGTGGTCGGTGCCGATCTGCGCCATGTGCGGCAGGCTGCGGATGTCCAGGATCTGCGGGGTCGACAGGCCCAGGCAGTCGTGGAAGGCGCCCAGCTCGCGGTTCATCGCGCCGCAGCACATGTTGCCGATCTCGCAGATGGCGTCGATGAACTGCTGCGGACCCAGTTCACCCTCGTCCTGTCCGGTCACTCCTGCAATCCATTCGCGCGTGCGCGCATCGTGAACGAAGTGCAGCGCCGCGATGATGCGAAACGAGTAGGAGGCGATCGACAGCACTGCCATGTGCGTGAGCGACCCCTGCGCCACCTCCGGCACGGTGCGGATCTGCGCTTGCGGCTGCTGCTGCGCCATGCTCTGGCGCAGGCCCTCGATCATCATCCGGTCCAGGCTGTCCCTGGCGCGTTGGCTCACGGTCATGGGATCGGCATCAGGCGCACAGGGCGGCCTGGATCTTGCGGTTGGTCAGCTCCAGGCCCATGGACGCATTGATGATCATCTTGCCGCCCGCTTGCATGTCCTGGAAGGTGGTGGTGGCGATCAGGTCGTTCTTGTAGAGGTTGTCCCGGTAGTGCTTGGCCAAGGCCTCGGCGTTGACCGACAGGGCGCGCATTTCATTGGCCACCACGGCGAATCCACGCCCTGCGGCGCCTGCGCGCGCCGCCTCGATCGAGGCGTTGAGCGCCACGATCACCATCTGGCGCACGATGCGTGCGAACTCGTCGTTCTTCTCGTGCATGTCCTTGTTGTGGGCCACCAGCTTGCTCATGTCGGCATGCCAGCGCTCGAAGGTCTTGCTGATGCCCTGCAACTCGGCCAGGGCCTTGGCCAGGGTCTGGCTGTGGCCCATGGCACCTTGCACCACGGCCTGCGCCTGCTGGCCGGCACTGTGCTCGATCAGGCGCTGCTCCTGCGCCCACTGCCCGGTGGCTTCCTGCATCTGGGCCTGGGCCTGCTGCAGCGCGTCGTGCAGCAGATCGACCTGGGACTGGAGGCGGGCGTTCTCGCTCTCCACCTCCCATTGCGCATCCCTGCCGACGTCCTCGGTCTGCAAGGCTGCCTTGCGCAGCGTGCGGCCACACAGCCACCAGCCGGCCACGGCGCCCAGGGCGCAGCCGCACAGAAGAATCAGTGCCTCCATCATTGCGCTTCCTTCTCGGCGCGCTCGGCCGGGGCGCGGCGTGCCACGCCGTACTGGGCGGGCAGGTGGATCACGGTCTGGAAGGGTGCGTGGCCCGCAGAGGCCCCGCCCGGCAGGAGTTCCAGCCCGATGCTGCCGCCCACGGATTCGATGAAGGCCTTCACTGCGTCCATGCCCACGCCGCGTCCCGAGATGGCAGTCACCTCGCTGGCCGTGGAGAAGCCGGGCGCAAAGATCAGCTGCGCCGTCTCGGCTGGCGCCAGGGCGCAGTCTTCCGGCACCAGGCCCGATGCGATGGCCTTGGCGCGGATGCGGTCCAGGTTCAGGCCCCGTCCGTCATCGGACAGCCGCAGCGTGATCTGGCCAGCCGCCTGGCGCAGTGCGATCTCGATCCTGCCCTGGGACGGCTTTCCGTGCGCGGCGCGTTCCTGAGCGGCTTCGATGCCATGGTCGAGCGCATTGCGCAGCAGGTGCATGAAGGTGTTGCGCAGCACGTCGGTCACCTGGGCGCGCAGCGCGACGCCGCCATCGGTGATGACGACCCTGGGCGCTTCCTTGCCCAGCTCCTGCGCCAGGTCGGGCAGCGAGGCCACCACCGTCTCCAGCACGTCGTGCAGTGTGTGGGTGCCCAGCAGTTGCAGGGCATGCTGCACCTGTTCCAGCAGGGCGCGCGTGGCATGCAGGTCGCTGCTGTCGTGCAGGGCACTGCCCGCCGCGTGCAGCAGTTCGTCGATGCGCTCGCGCGGCACCATCAGGTACTTCTCCACGCTGCCGCGGCGCCCCGGGCCCTTGCGGCCCAGTTTGGTGTCGTTGATGTGCGCGTAGGTCTCCAGCGATGCACGCACCGCCTGCAGCTCGGCACCCAGCGCTGCGCCGTCCCAGCCCGACAACTCCTGTCGCAGTGCGTCGTAGCGCTGCTCGGCCGCGTGTGCCACGTCGGCCAGCTGCAGCAGGCCGTAGGTCCGGGCATTGCCCTTGATGGTGTGCATGTTGCGAAACAGCTCTGCCACGGCACCTGCTCGGGCCGTTGCATCGGCGGTCGCGTCGTCCAGCAGGCGCTGGTTGTGCAGCACGAAGGAGGCCGAGCTGTCCACGAAGTCGTGGAACTTCTCCTGCTGAACGGCGAGGACCTCGCCGATCATCGCCAGCTCCTGCTTCTGTGCCTGGGCAGCGCGTGCCAGCTCACGCAGTTCGGTCACGTCGCGCACGCACAGCATCAGCCGCTCGATGCTGCCGTCGGCCGAGGCGATGGGCGACCAGGTGAGGTCCAGCACCTTGGATTCGCCGCCTGCGAACCTCGCGCTCACCTCGCCGGGCAGCAGGTGGGCATTGAACTCGAAGTTCATTTCGTCTTCGCCGATGCAGGCGTCGATGGCAGTGGTGGCCTGCGCCAGCGCATCGGCGCCCAGGTCGGTGTGGTTCAGCAGCACATCGCCCACGCTGCGCCCGGCAATCTCGCGGGTCTCGACGATGCTGGCCAGGTGGTCCGAGTACTCGGGGTGGACCACACCGCCGGCCTGCAGCGTCAGGATGCCCTGCGGGATGGTGTGCAGCATGACCTGGATGTCGGCCGTCTTGCGGCGCACGAGTTCGGTGCTTTCCTGGATCTTTTCCACCATCAGGTTGAAGGCCGTGAGCGAACGCCCGATCTCGTCCATGCGCGCCACGGGCACGCGGTGCGAGAAGTCCTGGCTGGTGGCGATCTCGGTCATCTTGCGCTCCATCTCGCCGATGGGGCGCACGATCTGGCGGTACAGCAGCAGGCCGATGCCGCCCATGGCCAGGACGGCGAGGACCGTGATGGCGCTCAGCGTCGTCGTGGTCTGGGTCAGGTTGGCGTTCAGCGAGGCAATGGCCTGGTCCTTGCCGCGGCGCTTTTCCACCTGCACGGCCTCGATCATCTGGCCCTGCTCGCGCAGGTACTGGTCCACGGTGGCGGCCATGGTGGCCTCGGCGGCTTCCTGCTGGCCTGCCAGCTTGAACTTGGCGGTGTCGTCGATGGCCTGGAAGTAGTTCTCCAGGCTCATCTCGGCCTCCTTGATCAGGCCGCGCTGGGCATCGCTGTCGGCCTGGCGCATCTGCGAAGCCAGGGCTTGCTTGAGTTCGCTCTTGCGCGAGCTCAAGGCCTCATAGGTGGTCTTGGCGCTCTCTTCATCGGGCGCGGACACCATGGCCATCGTGGCGATGTGCACGTCCTTGAGCTGGCCCATCATCTCCACCGACTGGATGGTGCTGGGCACGACCCCTTCGGTCACGGCCTTCACCTGCTGGGCGCTACGGGACGACTGGTAGAGCGCATAGCCACCGATGGCGCACAGCGCCAGGAAGGTGAGGACGATGAGCAGGGTGATGCGCAGGCGAACGGTCATGGGAGGGACTGGCTGCTGAACCAATGTAACAATTTGATTCAACTGTCGGCGCTGCGCGTTGCGCCTTCATGACAGTGCCCCCGGGGAGCCGAGGGGCAAGGTGCATCCGCCGTGTGCAAGGCCTGCGTTTCGTGACTGAACCCAGGTCGCTACTGCAGCGTGAATGCCAGTGCGATGGGAAGGAACACCAGGGCGCCCAGATTGCCGATGAGCACCATCGAGGCCACCTTGTCGGGCTCCTGCCGGTATCGCTCGGCGAGGATGAAGTTGATCACTGCAGGTGGCAGGGCTCCGAACACCAGCAGCAAGCCCTGCTCGCGCGGCGCCAGGCCCATGCCCCAGGCCACGGCCCAGGCGATCGCCATGCCGGCCACCGGGCGCAGCACGGCACCGAAGAGGCCGAAGCCGATGGACTGGATGCGCGAGTCCGCCATGCGCACCCCCAACGCGAACAGCATCAGCGGGATGGAGATGTCGCCTACCATGCGGATGGCCGTGAGCAGAGGGGGCCACAGCTCCCAACCCGCCAGGCCCACCACCAGCCCCGCGATGGCCGCGAGGTTGGGGGGAGATGCCCACACCGTGCGCAGTCGTGCCTGGTGGTCCAACAGCCAGATGCCGAAAGAGAACTGCAGCGCGTTGGAGACGATGAACATCGCCACCGCCGGGGCCAGCGCGTCCTGGCCAAAGGCCAACACCGCCAGCGGCAGGCCCAGGTTGCCGCAGTTGTTGAACATCATCGGCGGCACCAGCGTCTTGGGGTCCCAATGCAGTGCGCGCGCCACCAGCCATCCCACCACGCCGGTGCCCACCATCAGCAACAGCGTGGCCGCCAGCAGCGAGAGGTGGTCCTGGGCGCGGAAATCCTTGCTGGCGATGGCCCCGAACACCAGGGCTGGCGCGAACACCGCCAGGTTGAGTTCGTTGGTCGTGCTCAGGTTGGGCTTCAGGCGCCGCCCGACGGCATAGCCCAGGGTGGCAATGGCGAACAGTGGGAACAGGATGGAGAGGATGCGCAGCAGCATGGGTACGTAGAGAAAAGCCCTTTGAGCTTAAGGCACTGTGCCCTGCCGGTGCCCCGTGTTCACTGCCGCCAGAAGAACACACCTGCCATCACCAGCCCTGTGGCCACAATGCCGCCGCGCAGCCACTGTGCGGGAATGTGCCGTGCCACGCGCGCCCCGCCATAGCCCCCGGCCGTGGCGGCGAGCATCATCACCAGGGCCTGAGGCCACAGCACCATGCCGCCAGCGGCATAGATGGCCACGGCAATCGCCGTGAGCAACGCCGAGACCCAGTTCTTGAGCCCGTTCATGGCATGCAGGCTCGTCTGCCCCAGCAGGCCGAACAAGGCCAGCAGAAGAATACCCAGGCCGCCGTTGAAGTAGCCGCCGTAAGCCGCCACGGCCAGCACGCCCGCGACGGCCTTGGGGGTGGAGGGTGCACCGCCCGCCAGGCGCTGCCGCAGCCAGGGGCCGAAGGCGAACAGCGCGGTGGCGGCCAGCAGCAGCCAGGGCACCACGCGGCGGAAGGTGGCCTCGGGCGTCACCAGCAGCAGGGCCGCGCCGGCGGCGCCGCCGGCCAGGGACAGCGCCACCAGCAGCCGCATCGACAGGCCCGGCGGCGGGGCCGTGTCTTCGCGGAATCCCCAGGCCCCGGCCAGGTAGCCCGGCAGCAGCGCCACGGTGCCCGTGGCATTGGCCACCACGGGCGGCACGCCCGTGAACACCAGGGCTGGCAGGGTCAGGAAGCTGCCGCCCCCGGCAACGGCGTTGAGGGCGCCGGCCACGAAGGCGGCGGTGAGCAGCAGGGCGGTTTCGAACATGGGGCTTTCACATCGTGGAGAAGCCGGTCTGGGGCCGGCGCGCCGCGCATCTTAGGTGCGGGCGGCAGGCTTTTTGGGGCGACGGTGCCTTCCAATGCGGACCGGCTTGGGCCGTGCCCGCTGGGAAATAAGGCCGGGAGGGCGCGCCAGTGCTGGGAATGGCGATGCCATGGCGCATGGCCGTGCCTGCACTGGGTAAAAGGTGTTTTGCGTTAAAAACAGCGCTGGCCGGGCATCGCCGGCGCTACCCGGCCCCCTTTTGCCAAGAGTCCATGCGCACCATCCATTTCATCAGCCACCCCGACGTGGTGATCAGCCCCCAGATGCCGATCACGCGCTGGCCCCTGTCCGGGCGCGGGCGGGCGCGCATGGCAGCGGCCCTGTCGCAGCCCTGGGTGCCTGACGTCTCGGCCGTGTACTGCAGCACCGAGCAAAAAGCCATCGATGGCGCGGCCATCCTGGCGGCCCACTGCGGACTGGCGTTCGCGCCGATGGCCGAACTGGGCGAGAACGACCGCTCCGCCACCGGCTACCTGCCCCTGGCGGAATTCGAGTCCGTGGCCGATGTGTTCTTTGCGCAGCCGGGCGAATCGGTGCGCGGTTGGGAAACGGCCGCCGATGCGCAGGCCCGGATCGTTGCGGCCGTGGCCACCATCGCGGCCAGGGACACCACGGCGGGCGACATTGCCATCGTCTCGCACGGGGCAGTCGGCTCCTTGCTGTACTGCCATCTCACGGGCCATCCCATCTCGCGGCGCTGGGACCAGCCTGCCAACGGCGGTGGCAACTACTTCACTGTCCAGTGGGGTTCGCAGCCACGCGCACTGTCGTGGTGGCAGCCGGTGGACGCAGCTTCCTAGCGCTTGCGCGCCTTCGCCTTATGGGGTGCGACGGGCTTGGCGTCGTAGGGATCGGCAAAGCCCAGCTCCTGAAGGATGGCCGTCTCGTAGGCCTCCATCTCGTCGGCATCGGCCGCGCTGGTCTCGTGGTCCCAGCCCTGGGCGTGCAGCGCGCCGTGCACCAGCATGTGGGCGTAGTGCTCTTCCAGGCTCTTGTTCTGCTCTTTCGCCTCGCGTTCGATCACCGGGGCGCACAGCACCAGGTCGGCTGTGACCACGGGCTCCTGCGTGTAGTCGAAGGTCAGCACATTGGTCGCATAGTCCTTGTGGCGGTAGTCCTGGTTGAGCTGGCGCCCCTCCTCGGCATCCACGATGCGCACGGTGATCTCGGCGTCGGTGGCCAGGGCGTGGCGTATCCAGCGCGTGACCTTGTGGCGCGGCAGCACGGCGCGGTGGGCAGCGGCGCTGTCGAAACGGCCGAACTGCAGCGAGAGGGAGAGTTGGTTCAGGGACATGGGGTGGGGTGTCTTGTGGGGGGGCCTGCTGCTCACGCGCGGTTGCGAGCAGTCGCAGCGCGGCGGGGCGCGTCGTAGGCGTCCACGATGCGCGCCACGAGCGGGTGGCGCACCACGTCGGCGCTGGTGAAGTGGGTGACGGCGATGCCCTTGACGCGCTTGAGCACGCGCTCGGCATCGACCAGGCCGCTCATCGCGCCCTTGGGCAGGTCGATCTGGCTCACGTCGCCGGTGACCACGGCGCGCGAGCCGAAGCCGATGCGCGTGAGGAACATCTTCATCTGCTCGGGCGTGGTGTTCTGGGCTTCGTCCAGGATCACGAAGGCGTTGTTCAGCGTGCGCCCGCGCATGAAGGCCAGCGGCGCGATCTCGATGGCGTTGCGCTCGAAGGCCTTTTGCACCTTGTCGGTGCCCATCAGCTCGTAGAGCGCGTCGTACAGCGGGCGCAGGTAGGGGTCCACCTTCTGTGCCAGGTCGCCGGGCAGAAAGCCCAGGCGCTCGCCGGCTTCCACCGCCGGGCGGGTCAGCACGATGCGCTGCACATTGCTGCGCTCCAGTGCATCCACCGCGCAGGCCACGGCCAGGTAGGTCTTGCCGGTGCCGGCCGGGCCGATGCCGAAGGTGATGTCGTGCGTGGCGATGTTCTGCAGGTACAGGTTCTGCGTGGGCGTGCGCCCGCGCAGGTCGGGGCGGCGCGTGTTGAGCACGATGGCGTCGTCCGGCGCCTCCAGCAGCTCGCTGTCACCCGCCAGCATGAGCTGGATGTGGTCTTCGGGGATCGGGCGCTCGGCCATCTCGTACAGCGCCTGCAGCAGCTCCATGGCCTGGGTGGCCTTGGCCTTGGGGCCATCTACCTTGAATTGCTCGTGCCGGTGCGCAATGCTCACCTGCAGCGCCACCTCGATGGTGCGCAGGTGCGCATCGGCCGGGCCGCACAGGTGCGTGAGCCGGGTGTTGTTGTGGGGAGTGAAGGTGTGGCGCAGGATCACGCTGATAATTCCCGTCAGGCAATGGAAAAGAACGCAAGAGCGACGGCGCTGCTTGTCACGCCAGCGACGGCAAAGGACATCAATGATAGGCAAATTGACCGGCACCCTGCTGGAGAAGAATCCCCCCGAGGTGCTTTTGGACTGCCACGGGGTGGGCTACGAGGTGAATGTGCCCATGAGCACCTTCTACAACCTGCCCTCCGTGGGAGAGCGCGTGAGCCTGCTCACGCAGTTCATCGTGCGCGAAGATGCGCAGCTGCTGTACGGCTTTGCCACGGCCGAGGAGCGCCAGGCCTTTCGCGAGCTGATCAAGATCTCGGGCGTGGGCCCGCGCACGGCGCTGTCCATCCTGAGCGGCATGGGCGTAGGCGACCTGGCCCAGGCCATCACGCTGCAGGAGGCGGGGCGCCTGGTCAAGGTGCCCGGCATCGGCAAGAAGACCGCCGAGCGCCTGCTGCTGGAGCTCAAGGGCAAGCTGGGTGCCGACATGGGCGGCGCGCACAGCCACGCCACCAGCGACGCGCAGGCCGACATCCTGCAGGCGCTGCTGGCCCTGGGTTACAACGACAAGGAAGCGGCCGCTGCATTGAAGGCGCTGCCGGCCGACGTGGGCGTGAGCGACGGCATCAAGCTGGCGCTCAAATCGCTGGCCAAATAGTTACTGGGCTTCGCGCACCAGGCGGCCGTTGGTGGCCTGCACGGGGCGCGCGTTCGGGGGCGACACGCGCTGCAGCAGGCGCAGCTGTTCGAGCCCCACGCTCACCGGGGTCTTCATCACGATGCGCAGCACGCCCTCGGTGCAGGGTGGGGTGCTCAGGGAGCCTGCGTACTGGTAGTAGCGCCGGTCCTGCGGCAGCAGCTCGCCCACCGAGAGCACCGGCTGCGGCAGGCGCACGCGGTCCTGGGCATCCAGCGGCATGTGCGTCCAGATGCGGGTGATGAAGGCATTGGGGCTGCCCAACTGCATGGGCACGCTCACCACGGCCATCTGGCCGCTCGGGCCCTGGTATACCAGTTCGGTGGCCATGGGGTAGTTCTGCAGGTGCACACGCTCCTCCGCCGGGTGGCGGAACTGCAGGCGCACCAGGCGCCAGGGGGCTCCGCGCAGGGGCAGGATGCTGGCGCCTTCCACCTCCAGCGCCAGGCCGTGCCCGGTGTCCCCTACCGTGCCGCCGAAGAACTGGTTGCCGAAGGGCAAGGGGTCGGCCGGGCCGAGCGCCACGTCCTGGTTCGTGATGTGGATCGGCGATTGCCGCGTGCCCTGGCTGCAGGCCGAAAAATCCGGGTGCAGGCTGCCCCAGGCCTGTGGTCCCTTGTCGCCGCTGGCATGGTCCCAGCGCACCGTGCGCGGGTCGGCGGGCGGTGGCGCGGGGGCTGGCGGCGCGGCGGCTGCCAGTTCGGCCGCCCGCGACTGGATGTAGCGGCGGCTGGCACCGGGGTCTTGGGCAGGCTGCCGGGGCGGTGCCGGTGGGGCCGCTTCGGCCTTGGCGGGCCTGTGCGGGCGTTCGGGCGGTATGCGCACTTGCACGCTGGGCAGGGGTTCGGCCTTCCTGCGCGCGCCCGGCGTGGCGGGGGCGTCATTCCTGGCCTTGGCGCGCTGGATGGCCTCGTCGATCCGGGTGGCCAGGGTGGCCTTGTCCTGCGGGTTCTCGATGCGGATGGTGCCGCTGGCGGCCCGGGAAGGCGGGGGCGGCGTGGTCTGGGCGGTCGCGTCAAAGGCGGCGCCGCCGCAGATGGCCAGCGCGGCCAGCAGGGGCAGCGGCCTTGGCAGGCGGGTGGGCGCGGGCATCATCTGTTTCATGGTGTGCGTCATGTATCGGCACAGTACCCACTTACTTTACCCCTGCGGCGTCGCCCGGGCGATATAGTTCCTGTCGGCCCGCCCGCGCGGGCATTCGACCCCGGACAAAACCACCGTGACCATCCAGACCGACGACTTTGCCCCCGTACCGCCGCCCAAGCGCGTAGTGTCCGCCGCGCCCGCCTCCCCCCAGGAAGAGGCCATCGAGCGCGCCCTGCGCCCCAAGCTGCTGCAGGAGTACGTGGGCCAGGCCAAGGCGCGCGAGCAGCTGGAGATCTTCATCGGCGCGGCGCGCAAGCGCGGGGAGGCGCTGGACCACGTGCTGCTGTTCGGCCCACCCGGCCTGGGCAAGACCACGCTGAGCCACATCATCGCGGCCGAGCTCGGGGTGAACCTGCGCCAGACCAGCGGCCCGGTGCTCGAAAAGCCCAAGGACCTGGCCGCGCTGCTGACCAACCTGGAAAAGAACGACGTCCTTTTCATCGACGAGATCCACCGCCTGTCGCCCGTGGTCGAGGAAATCCTCTACCCCGCGCTGGAGGACTACCAGATCGACATCATGATCGGCGAAGGGCCGGCGGCGCGCAGCATCAAGCTCGACCTGCAGCCCTTCACCCTGGTGGGGGCCACCACGCGCGCCGGCATGCTCACCAACCCGCTGCGCGACCGCTTCGGCATCGTTGCGCGGCTGGAGTTCTACACCGCGCAGGAGCTGGCGCGCATCGTGCAGCGCAGCGCCGGCCTGCTCAATGCGCCCATGGACGAGGCCGGCGGCTTCGAGATCGCGCGCCGCTCGCGCGGCACGCCGCGCATCGCCAACCGCCTGCTGCGCCGCGTGCGCGACTATGCCGATGTCAAGGGCGATGGCCGCATCACCCTCGATATCGCCAACCGCGCCCTGGCCATGCTCGACGTGGACCCGCAGGGCTTTGACGTGATGGACCGCAAGCTGCTCGAGGCCGTGGTGCACCGCTTTGACGGCGGCCCCGTGGGCCTGGACAACATTGCCGCCAGCATCGGTGAGGAGGCGGGCACCATCGAGGACGTGATCGAGCCCTACCTGATCCAGCAGGGCTTCTTGCAGCGCACCACGCGCGGCCGCGTGGCCACGCTGGCCGCCTACCGGCACCTGGGCGTGACGCCGCCCAAGACCGGCGGGCAGGACCTGTTCGAAAGCTGAAGGCCGGCGGGGGCTGTTCGTCCATGGCACGCTCCAGCAAACGCCGCAAGCAGCTGCGCGAAAGCGCCACCAAGGCGGCGCCCGCGCGCCGGAGCCCTGGGATGACCTGGACGCCGGCCTTGCGGGCCCTGTGGGATGCCCTCGCGCCAGGGCGCAGGTACATGGGTTCCGGCGGCCTGGCCCTGGTCGTGGGCACCATGCTGCTCTACGGATTGGGCGGGATGGTCTATGGCCAGCTCACGGTGTTCATGTTCGAGGGCTTCGAGGACCTGCCCGGCTGGGTGGCTGTGGGGGGCACGGCCAGCGCGTGGTGCCTGGCGGCAGCGTGGTCCAGCTACCTGGCGGGGCGCCACTGGCCCGCCATGGCGTCCGAGCGTTGCCAACGCTGGCGGCTAAGGGCCTACGCGGCCACGGCCGTGCTGGCGGGTATCACCTTGCTGCTGTGGCTGCTGAGCGCGCCGGGCATGTGGGGCGCCCTGGGGGCCTGGCCCGGGTTGGCGCCGCAATCCGAGTGGCTGCTGGCCCCGCTGCCCTGGGCATGGGAATGGGTGCTGCCTCTGGCGCGCGATGACCTGCCGCCCTGGTGGACGGGCACGGCCGTGGTGGTGGGCGGTCTGTCGGCATGGTTCTTCTTTGTGGGGCACCGACCGCGCGCCGGGCTGGCCTGCATGGGCCTGGCGCTGATGTTCGTCGGCATGTGGGCGCTGGGCGGCGCGGTCTACCACTACGTGGCGGGCCGGGGGCTCGCCGGGGTGCTCGAAGAGGTGGCGGCGCTGAACCTGCAGTCCCACCCGGGCCAGCGCAATGCCGATACCTTCCTGTGGTTGCTGATGGCCTGGTTCCTGCTGGCCCTGGGGGCCTTGCTCATGGCCTGGGCGTCGCATATCCCGTCGGCGGCACTGCAGCGCTCGCAGCAGGACCTTCCTCGCTGACCGGGTTGCGGCGGGGGCCGCCGGCCCCGTCCAGCATGCCAGCCACGATCAGCACCTGCGCGATGTAGTAGGTGGCCAGCACCCACAGCTGGGCCAGCGGCAGGGGCTGCACAAAGCGGTTGGTGGCCAGCGTGGCATCGCTGAGCATGAAGAAGCCCGCGCCGATGGCGACCAGCCAGGCCCCGCGCCCGCCGAGCACGGAGGCACGACCAATGGCCTGGGCGGCCATGAGCGCGATCACCAGCACATAAGCCGCCACGGGCCCGCGCAGGGCCACCGGCAGGCCACCGAGCCACAGGAAGGCATACATGCCCACGCCGATGGCCAGCGTGGCCAGCAGCGCGCCGCGCCGCGCGAACCACGGCACGCCCTTGCGGAACAGCACGATGTAGCACAGGTGGGCGAGCAGAAAGCTCACCAGCCCGGGGATGAAGAAGCCGCCGAACATCAGGAACACATCACCCGCGAGCGAGCCGGCCAGCGCGGCGATGAGCCAGCGGCCCTCGGCCCGGTCGAGTCCGCCACCCGGGGCGGCTGCGCGCAGATGCCCGGCGACCACGGCGATGGCGATCACCATGGTCAGCGGCTTGAAGAGCCAGTGCCATTCCTGCAGCCCGAGCACGCTGGTGGCCGTGGCCAGCGCCGCCGATTCGATCACGAGCGCCATCCCCATGCCGATGCGCCCCTGTACCGCTGCACCCAGTGCCCACTGCGTGGCCAGCAGCGTGGTGAACCAGACCGCGTTGTCCACCAGCGGCGCTGTATCGGCCTGCCACAGAAAGGCGGCCACGCCTGCCAGCATCAGCGCGAACTGCACGCCCGCAAACCATTGCAGCGCGCGCGACATGGGCGGGTGGTACAGCGGCACCTGGGCGATGTCGAAGGCCGGCTTGGGGAAACGCTCGGCCACGTCGGCCGGGCGCCAGCCCGGGGGCTTGATCCAGACCCGGAGCTTGTCGAGCCAGTTGCGTGCATGCCAGCTGTCGTGCGCCAGGCCCGCGTACACCTGGGCATTGGCCCACAGCGGGTCCCAGCTGTTGAGCAGGCCACGCGTGCCGTAGACGCACTTCTCCCGGTCATCCTCGTCCTTGAAGGTGCCGAACATCCGGTCCCACAGGACCAGGATGCCGCCGTAGTTCTTGTCCAGGTAGACGTCGTTCACCGCATGGTGCACGCGGTGGTTGCTGGGGCTGCAGAACCAGCGGTCGAACCATCCCAGGCGCCCCACCTGCTCGGTGTGCACCCAGAACTGGTAGAGCAGGTCCACCAGCGCCACGATGGCAAACACCAGCGGCGGCACGCCCGCCA
>NZ_AKJX01000025.1 GCF_000276605.1 Acidovorax sp. CF316
GTCCAGCGCCGACAGCGGCTCGTCCGCCACGATGAAGTTCGGCTGCACTGCCAGCGCGCGCGCAATGCCGATGCGCTGGCGCTGCCCACCCGAGAACTCGTGCGGAAAGCGGTCCGCATGCTCGGGCCTGAGGCCCACCTGCGTGAGCAGCTCGTGGATGCGCGGCAGGCGTGCCGCACCGCGCGCCTGGCGGTGCGTGTCCAGCGCCTCGCCCAGCACCTCGCGGATGCGCATGCGCGGGTTCAGGCTGGCGTACGGGTCCTGGAAGATGATCTGGATCTTCGAGCGCAGCGGGCGGAACTGGCCCTGGCTCATTCCGGCCAGGTCCTGCCCGCCAGCGTCGCTGCCGTGGTACAGCATCTGGCCCGCCGTCGGGTCCACCAGGCGCGTCAGCAGGCGGCCGATGGTGCTCTTGCCCGAGCCCGACTCGCCCACCAGGCCCAGGGTCTCGCCGCGCCGGATGGCAAAGCTCACGTCGTCCACCGCGCGCACCGGGTGCGGGCCGCTGCCGAAGTACTTGCGCAGGCCGCGCACCTCGATGAGGTTGTCGCCCGGGGTCGGGGCCATGGCCACGGCGTTCATGCGCTCACCTCCTGCTGCGCCTGCTCGCCCACACGGATGCAGCGCACCCGCCGGCCGGCCTCGGTGGCACTGCCGTCGGACAGGGCCGGCATGCGCGCATCGCAGGCCGCGATGCGGCGCTCGCAGCGCGGCGCAAAGGCGCAGCCCGGCGGCGGCGCGAGCGGGCTCGACACCTGGCCCGGTATGGCCACCAGGCGCGGGCGCTGCCCGGCCACCGCGACCGCATGGCGCCTGGCCACGCCGGGCAGGCAGGCCAGCAGGCCGCGCGTGTAGGGGTGCTCGGGCTGCGCGAACAGGTCGTGCACCGGGGCCGACTCGACGATGCGGCCGGCGTACATCACGGCCACCGCGTCGGCGTACTGCGCCACCACGCCCAGGTTGTGGGTCACGAACAGCATGCTCATGCCCGTCTCCTTCTGCAGCCGGCCCATGAGGGCCAGGATCTGCGCCTGGATGGTCACGTCCAGCGCGGTGGTCGGCTCGTCGGCGATCAGCAGCGTGGGGTTGCAGGCCATGGCCAGCGCAATCATCACGCGCTGGCGCATGCCGCCCGAGAGCTGGTGCGGGTACTCGTGCACGCGCTGCTTGGCGGCCGGTATCTCCACCAGCTCCAGCATGCGCTGGGCATGGGCCAGTGCAGCGCGGCGGTCGAGCTTGAGGTGCAGGCGCACCGATTCGGCGATCTGCTCGCCCACGGTCAGCACCGGGTTCAGGCTGGTCATGGGCTCCTGGAAGATCATCGCGATCTCGTTGCCGCGCAGCGCCCGGCGCTCGGCCTCGGGCAGGGCCAGCAGGTCCACGCGCCGGCCGTCGCGCCGGGTGAACCAGGCCTGGCCACTGACCTGGGCCTGCGAGGTCTTGGCGTGCAGGCCCATCAGCGTCAGGCTGGTGACGGACTTGCCCGAGCCCGACTCCCCGACCAGCGCCAGCGTCTGGCCCGGGTGGATGGCAAAGGACACGTCGGCCACGCTCTGGATGCGGCCGGCGTCGGTGGCGAACGAGGTGGACAGGCCCTGCACTTCGAGCCGGGCAGCCGTGGGGGTGGTCATGGGGTGGGTGCCTTCGTAACGCGCTCGCCAGGGGCGGGCGCTTGCGTGGGTCGGTGAAAGCTCATGCGGCCTTCTTGAGCTTGGGGTCGAGCAGGTCGCGCACGCCGTCGCCCAGCATCTGCAGCGACAGGGCGGTGAACACGATGGCCAGGCCCGGGTAGAGAATCGTCCAGAACGCGCGGTCGGCCGATTCCAGGCTGCCCGCGATCATGGTGCCCCAGGTGGGGATGTCGGGCGGCACGCCCACGCCCAGGAAGGACAGGCCCGCCTCGGCCAGGATGGCATAGGCGAAGATGAAGGTCACCTGCACCAGGATGGGCGAGACCAGGTTGGGCAGGATGTGCTTGAGCAGGATGCGCGGCGTGCGCACGCCCAGGGCGCGCGCGGCGTCCACGAACAGCAGCTCGCGCAGCACCAGGGTGCTGGCCCGCACCACGCGCGCCACGCGCGGCGTGTAGACGATGACCAGCGCCAGCATCACGTTCCACAGCGAGGCCCCCAGGATGGACACCAGGGCGATGCCCAGCAAGATGTCGGGGAAGGACATCATCGCGTCCACCACGCGCATCAGCGGCGCGTCCAGCCGCCGGAAGAAGCCCGCGAACATGCCCAGCAGCGTGCCGAACAGCACCGCGCCCGCGGCCGTGAGCCCGCCGATCAGCAGCGAATAGCGTGCGCCGTGCACGATGCGCAGCATCACGTCGCGCCCGAGCTCGTCGGTGCCGGCCCAGTGCGCGGCCGAGGGCGCGTTCAGGCGCTCGCTGATCGAGATGGCGTTGGGGTCGGCGTCCGACACCCAGGGGAACACCGTGGCCACCGCGACCACCAGGGCCAGCACGATGGCCGAGGCCAGCACCACCTTGCGTGCGAACAGGCGGCGTGCCAGTGGCAGCCAGTAGTCCTTGAGATTGCGAATCAGGCCTTGCACCATGTCACTTGCCCTCCAGCCGGATGCGTGGGTCGACCAGCGTGTACAGGAAGTCGATGGCCAGGTTGATGAATACATAGATGGCCGCGATGACCAGCAGCGTGCCCTGGATCACCGGGTAGTCACGGCGCAGCACGGCGCGCACCACCAGATTGCCCACGCCGGGCAGGTTGAACACCGTCTCGGTCACCACCGTGCCGCCGATCATCAGCGCCAGTGTCAGGCCCAGCACCGTGACGATGGGCACCAGCGCATTGCGCAGCACGTGCTTGACCATCACCGTGCCTTCGGCCAGGCCCTTGGCGCGTGCCGTGCGCACGTAGTCCTCGCCCAGGATGTCGAGCATCGAGGCGCGTGTGAAGCGGATGATCAGCGCCGAGTTCAGCAGCCCCAGCACCAGCGCCGGCAGCAGCAGGTGCGACAGGCGCTCGGCCAGCGGCGAGGCCGGGTCGCCATAGCCCGAGGCCGGGAACCAGCCGAGCTTGACCGCGAACAGCTGGATCAGGATCAGCCCGAGCCAGAAGCTGGGCACGCTGGCGCCCAGCATGGCCACGCCGCTCAGGGCCTGGTCACCGGGGCTGCCGCGCCAGATGGCGGCCGCCATGCCGCAGGGGATGCCGATCAGCGCCGCGATGCCCACCGCGAACAGCGCCAGGAACAGCGTGGGCTCGGCGCGCTCGAGCAGCGCCTGCGCCACCGGGCGCTGCAGAAAGATGGACTGGCCCAGGTTGCCCTGCAGCAGCTCGCCCACCCAGAGCACGAACTGCGTGGGCAGGGGCTTGTCCAGCCCGTACTGCACGCGCGCCGCGGCGATGTCCTCGGCCGTGGCCTGCTCGCCCAGCAGCAGCGCCACCGGGTCGCCCGAGGCCAGGCGCGTGAGCGCGAACACCAGCACCGCGACAAGGGCCAGCACCACCAGGGCGCCGCCCAGGCGGGTCATCAGAAAACGCATGGCAACGAACCTTCGTGCAGTGGGGGCTTACTTGGCCAGGCCCGTGTTCCAGAAGAACGGCCAGATCGCCGGCGTGTAGCCTTCCAGCTTGGCCGAGCGCGCCGAGAGGCCGTTGAACTTGCCGACCTCGATGAAGGGCACTTCGTCGTACACCACCTGCTGCACGGCACCCCACAGCGGGCCGCGCTTGGCGACATTGGTCTCCTGGTTGAAGGCCGTGAGCGTGGCCTTCTTGGCGGGCGAATCCCACCAGCCAGGCGCGCCGTCACCCAGCTGCGGCGGCGAGAGCATGGGCTCTGGGAACAGGCCCGAGTGTGTGAAGTACACGTCCCACAGCTTGGCATCGTTGCGCCGCTGCACCAGTGTGGCCCAGTCCACCACCTGCAGCTCGGTCTTGAAGCCGGCCTTCTTGAGCTGCTCGGCCATCACCAGCGCCATGTTGTAGTGGAACTCGTACTGCCGGCTGGCCATGATGCGCACCGGCTGGCCGCTGTAGCCGGCCTTGGCCGCCTGGTCCTTGGCAGCCTGCGGGTTGCGCTCGTTGTACAGCTTGCTGCCCGCGTCCGAGTAGTAGGGCGTGCCCTTGGGGAAGAAGTTCGGCTCCACCACGAAGAAGCGGTTGTCGCCAAAGCCCGCAGCCAGCAGCTCGCCCGAGCCCACGGCGGTCTGCACCGCGCGGCGCAGCGGCTGCGCGGCCAGCACGCCTTCCTTGGTGTTGAAGACGATGTAGGGGAAACCGAAGTTCTTGGTCACGATGGGCACCACGGCCGGGGCACCCTTGTCGATGCGGCTGGCCGCTTCCACGGGCAGCAGGTCGGCGTACTGGAACTGGCCCGACAGGGCGCCCTCCACGCGGGTGTTGGCGTTGGGCACGGGCACGAAGCGCAGTTCGTCGAGCAGGGCCTCGCGGCGGCCGGCATAGCCGCTCGGGGCCTCCTTGCGGGCGCTGTAGGTGTCGTGGCGCACCAGCACCGTGAACTGGTCGGGGCGGCGCTCCTTGAACTTGTAGGGACCGGTGCCGATGAAATCCTTGAGCTGCGGCGCGATGCTCTCCTTGGCCATGATGGCGGCCATGCCGCTGGGCAGCGCCAGCTGGGCCAACAGCGGTGCATAGGGCGCCTTGAGCTTGAGCTCCACCGACAGCGGGCCCTTGGCGGTGAGCGAGGCCACCTCCTTGCCCACGGCCTTGCCGCGCGGCGACAGCTCCATCCAGCGCTGCAGCGAGGCCACCACGTCGTCGGCATTCAGGTCGCGGCCGTTGTGCAGCTTCACTTCCTTGCGCAGGGCGATGGTGTAGGTCAGGCCGTCCTTGGACACGGAGGGCAGGCCCTCGGCCAGCATGGGCGCCACGGCCCAGTTCGCGTCGAAGGTGTACAGCGGCTCGTAGACGTGCTGCATGATGGTGCCGACCAGGTCGGCCGTGCTCACCATGGGGTCCAGCCCCTGGGGCTCGCCGACCATGGCCAGGTTGGCGGCGCCCCCCTTGGCGGGGGCGGCCAGGGCGGGCTGGCCCGACCCCAGGGCCACGAGCACGGCAGCACTTGCTGCCAGGCCCAGAACGCTGCGCCTGGCGGCCTGAACAGGCCTTCCGGGCGTCAACCAATCACGGATGGATGAGGATTGCATCGTGGCTCCATAAGTAATAACATTACATTTTTAATCGTAGATGACTCGTTTGTGAAAGTCAAACGGGTTTTTTCCGATGATTTATGTAAATTCATTACACAAGGAGCTTGCATGAGCCATGTAGAACTGCTGGGCCAGTCCCCCATTGCATCCGACCGCCAGGCGCGTCCCCTGTCGCCCGCCACGCGCGCCGGCGACTTCGTCTTCGTCTCGGGCCAGGTGCCCACGGACGACCAGGGTCAGGTCATCGTCGGCGGCATTGAGGCCCAGACGCGCCAGGTGTTCCAGCGCGTCAAGGACGCCCTGGCGCTGGCCGACTGCACCCTGGCCGACGTGGCCAAGGTCAGCGTCTGGCTGGCCGATGCGCGCGATTTCGGCAGCTTCAACCGCGTCTACATGGAGTGCTTCGGCGAACACCGGCCGGCCCGCTCCACGGTGGAGTCGCGCCTCATGATCGACGCCAAGGTCGAGATCGACGTCACCGCCTATAAGCCCCGTGCCTGAGCGTTCCACCACCTCCGTGGGCAAGACCTTCGACGTGGCCGCGCTCGGCGAGGCCATGGTCGAGTTCAACCAGGTCCACCCCGGCCAGCCGCAGTACCTGCGCGGCTTCGGCGGCGACACCAGCAATGCCGCCATTGCGGCGGCACGGGCCGGCGCGCGCGTGGCCTACCTCACGCGCATCGGGCAGGACAGCTTCGGCCAGGCGCTCACCGCGCTGTGGCGCGCCGAGGGCGTGGACACCCGCGCCGTGCAGAGCGACGGCGAGCACCCCACCGGCATCTACTTCGTCTCGCATGGAGCGGCCGGGCACGAGTTCAGCTACCTGCGCGCAGGGTCGGCCGCGAGCCGCATGGCGCCGCAGTGGCTGGCCGGCGAGCCCACGGCCGTGCTGCAGGCGGCCCGCATCCTGCACCTGTCGGGCATTTCGCTGGCCATCTCGCCGCAGGCCTGCGACACGGCCTTCGAGGCCATGCTTCTCGCGCGCGAGGCCGGCACCCTGGTGGCCTTCGACTCCAACCTGCGCCTCAAGCTCTGGCCGCTGGCGCGGGCCCAGGCCTGCATCGCTCAGGCCGTGGCGCTGTGCGACATCTTCCTGCCCAGCCTGGAGGACATGCAGGCCCTGACCGGCCTGTCCGATCCCGAGGCCATAGTCGACTGGGGCCATGCGCGTGGCGCGGCCACCGTGGTGCTCAAGCTCGGTGCCGAGGGGGCCCTGGCCAGCGACGGCCAGCTCAGGGAGCGCATCATCGGCCTGCGCGTCACGCCCGTGGACGCCACCGGTGCCGGCGACTGCTTCTGCGGCAACCTGCTGGCCCGCCTGGCCCAGGGTGACGACGTGTTCGCGGCGGCGCGCTATGCCAATGCCGCGGCCGCGCTGGCCGTGCAGGGCTATGGCGCCGTGGCGCCCCTGCCGTACGCGCGCCAGGTGCAGGTGCCGGCCGCCTGAACCGGTGGGGCAGGGCCGTCGGCACCTGCCCCGGTCATGCCGCGAACAGGTCGGACCGGGCGGCCTTGGTGATGGCGGCCACGCAGGGGTGGCTGATGCGCCGCTCCACCGAGATCGCAAAGAACTCCTCGACCAGCTCCGTGGAGCGACCGATCACCTCGACCCCGAACTGGGCCTGGGTCTCCTCTTCCAGCACCGTGGGCGAGGTGAACACCCCGCGCCCCTCGCGCCCGAAGGCGTTCATCAGCGCGCTGTCGTCGAACTCTCCCACCAGGCGCGGCTGCAGCTGGTGCTTGTTGAACCAGTGGTCGAGCTGCTGGCGCACCGAGGACATGGGCCCCTGGATCAGCATCGGCGCGCCATGCAGGCACTTGGGGAACGGGCCTTGCAGCTGGCTGCGCAGGGCCGGTGCGCAGAAGAAGCTCATGGAGCTGGTGCCCAGGCCGTGGTTGAAGGCCTTGACGCCGATCTTCCGGGAGACCGGCTCGTCCGCCAGCACCAGGTCCAGCCGGTTCAGGCTCAGCTGCGCCACCAGCTCCGGGAACTTGCCCTCGTGGCAGGTCATGTGCACCTGTTCGGCCAGGCCCATTGCCGGCTCCAGCAGGCGGTAGGCGACCGACTTGGCCACCGAATCCGCCACGCCCACGCGGAACTCCAGCGGGCGCGATTGCCCGCGCGCCAGGCGGATGGACTTTTCCAGCTCGTCGCCCAGCGCAAAGATCTGCTCCGCATAACCGAGTGCCACCCGGCCCTCGCTGGTCAGCTCCAGCCCTCGGCCGCGCTTCTTGAACAGGTCGTGGCCCAGCCATTCCTCGAGCTGCTTGATCTGGCCCGAGAGCGTCTGCGGCGTGGTGTTGAGCTGCTCGCCGGCGCGCATGATGCCGCCCGCCTTGGCCGTGGTCCAGAAGTAGCGCAGGTGCTTGAAGTTCATGCCGTCTCCTTGATACTTCGCAAAAAACGAAGTAAAAATCCCAATAAATCGAATATACGCGAAGTGTCAAGATCCCTAAAGTACGTCCATGGACAGATCGCGGAACGCCCCTTCGGGCACCGAACCCTGGCCATACAACGTTCACAAGGAGTCAAAGATGCGTATCACTACCCGAGGGCAACTTGCCGTGTCGGCCATGACCGATCTCGCACTGCGCCAGCAGATGCGTCCTGTGGCACTGTCGACCATCAGTGCACGCCAGGGCACCTCGCTGTCCTACCTGGAGCAGCTGTTCAGCGCGCTGCGGCGCGCCGGGCTGGTGGATAGCACGCGCGGGCCTGGCGGCGGCTACACGCTGGCGCGCCGCGCGGACCAGGTGTCCGTGGCCGACATCATCCTGGCGGTGGAAAACCTCAAGGGTGACGACACCCAGAGCCTGGCCCAGGGCCAGGCGGCGCAGATGAAGGCCATGACGGGTGAGCTGTGGATCACCTTCAACAGCCGGGTGATGGACTACCTGCAGTCCGTGACGCTGGCGGAGCTGGTGACGCAGGAACTGGCCCGTGGCGTGGTGGTGGAGTCCGGCGAGCCGGCGCCGCAGCAACGTGCCCGCGCTGTGCCAAGCGCCAAGCCCAAGCCGCGCCTGGCCGGGCTCGGTGTGCCCAACTCGGTGTTCGCACTGGGGAGCATGCCGCTGATGCAGCGGCGCTGAGAGGGGTGCGGGGGAGGGGCGGCGGCTGCCGCCCCTGGCTCCCGGCGCGGTGGCGGCCTACGCCGCGTACACCTGTTCCATGGATTTGAAGCCCTTCATCTCGATCGGGTTGCCGCTCGGGTCGTAGAAGAACATCGTCCACTGCTCCCCGGGTTCGCCCTCGAAGCGCACCTGGGGCGCAAGCACGAATGGCGTGCCGGCCGCCTTCAGGCGCTCGGCCACGGCCTTCCAGGCGGGCAATTCAAGGATGGCGCCGAAGTGCGGCATGGGCACCAGGTGCTCGCCCACATGGCCGGTGGCGGCGCTGGTGAACGGCGTGCCCAGGTGCAGGGAGATCTGGTGGCCGAAGAAGTCGAAATCGACCCAGGTGTCGGTGCTGCGGCCTTCGCGGCAGCCCAGCACGCCGCCGTAGAAACGGCGGGCTGCGTCGAGGTCAGTGACGTTGAAGGCAAGGTGAAAAAGGCTGTGCATCGGTGCAGGATAGCAGCGGATGCGCTCCCCCCTGGCGACGTCAGCCTTTCGGTCTGGCCAGCATCTCGGCCGTGTTGGTCTTGCGGTCGGCATTCACGCGCGCCACGTGGGGGCGCTCGTTCATGCGGGCCAGGTAGTCGCGCACCGGCAGCTCGGCCAGGAAGTCGCGGCCGTAGATGATCTTCGTGGCCGACGACACCAGCGGCAGGTGCACGATGGCCGCGCAGTCCGCCGCGGTGAAGCTGTCACCGCCGATGAAGGGGCTGAACTTCGTGAGCTGGGCGAAGGCGGTGATGTTCTTGGCCAGTTGGGCGCCGACCTTCTCGCGCGCCGCCTCGCTCACCGTGCCGCCGAAAAAGGCCTGGGGGTAGAGGTTGCGCGCCACCAGCTCCAGGTGCAGCTCCATGAAGGTGATCAGCTCGCGCACCTTGCCAGCGGCCAGCGGGTCGGCCGGGATCAGCGGGTGCTCGGGGTAGGCCGACTCGATGTAGTCGGCGATCACCGCCGACTCGCACAGCGTGCCGTTCGGGGTGCGCAGGTAGGGCACCTTGCCCAGCGGGCTGGCGCTGCGGTCGGTCTCGCCGATCCAGGCCAGTTCTTCGGTGAAGGGCACGCCCTTTTCGAGCAGCGCGAGCTTGACCTTGTTGTAGTAGTTGCTGGCCGAAAAGCCGCAGAGGGTGAGCATGGGGTGTCTCCTGTATCTCTTGGTAGGGGTCGTTGCCGGGTGCCATGCTAGGCGGTCGGCCGGCCCGGCCCGGTCGCGCAGATGACGCATGCACCGGTCCTACAATGGTCCGCATCCGCCGCAGCGGGTGGCCGCTGCCCAGGGAGTTTGCGCCGCTCTGCCCCCGGCCGCCAGCCTTTGCCGCATCCATGCCGCGCGGTGCACCATCGTTTCCCAGGAGCCCACCACCCATGCCATTGCACAAGACCCTCCTTGCCGGCCTCGCCCTGTCGTCCACCCTGCTGGCCGCTTCCGCTCTGGCCCAGGCCTCCGACGTGAAGGTCGAGGGCGCCTGGGCCCGCGCCAGCGTCCCCGGGCAGAAGGGCACCGGCGCCTTCATGAAGCTCACCGCGCCACAGGGCGCACGCCTGGTGGGTGCATCCTCTCCTGCCGCTGGCGTGACCGAGGTGCATGAAATGAAGCTCGATGGCGACGTGATGCGCATGCGTGCCGTGCCGGTGCTGGAGCTGCCCGCCGGCAAGGCCGTGGAGCTCAAGCCCGGGGGCTACCACGTCATGCTGCTGGACCTCAAGGCACCCCTGGCCAAGGACAGCACCGTGCCGCTCACACTGACCTTCAAGGACGCCAAGGGCGTGGAAAGCAGGCTCGAGCTGACCGTGCCCGTGGCGACCAGCGCACCGGGCGCGCAAGCGGGTGCGCCAGCCCATGCACATGGGCACAAACACTGAGGAACAAGCCCCCTGCATGCCATCGCCAGCAGCCACCCATTGGGGTAAGCTGTCAGGAGCGATCCCCCCACCCATTCTTGCGGAGCGGCCATGAGCGACACATCCAATTTCGGTTTCGGCAAATTCGTCCCCGGTTTTGATTTTCTGCAGAGCCTGGCCAAGGGGGCGACCAACAGCATTCCGCAATTGCCCAACCTGTCCAACTGGGTGGCCCCGACCATCAGCGTCGAAGAGCTGGACAAGCGCATCGAGGAACTCAAGGCCGTGCAGTTCTGGCTGGAGCAGAACTCGCGCGCGCTGGCCGCCACCATCCAGGCGCTGGAGGTGCAGAAGATGACGCTGGCCACCTTGAAGGGCATGAACTTCAGCATGGGCGACGTGGCCAATGCCTTCAAGCTCAAGACGGCCGATACCGTGATGAGCGGCGTGCAAAAGGCCGCCGACACGGTCAGCGGCGCGGCAGAGGCCGTGGCCGGCGCTGCCGCCCGCGTCACGGGCCGCGCGAAGGACGAGGCGCAGGAGGAAGAGGACGACGCAGAACCCGAGGAGGCGCCCACCAAGGCCAGGAAGAGCGGCAAGGCCGCCGCTGCGGCGCCCGAAGCCTCCGTGGTCGACCCGTTGCAATGGTGGGGCGCGCTCACGGGCCAGTTCCAGCAGATCGCCGCGAACGCCATGAAGGACGCGGCCAAGCAGACCGCCCTCGATACCACCAAGAACATGGCCACCGGCCTGGCCAAGGAGGCCATCAAGACGGCCACCGGCATGGCCAGCCAGTTCGCCGCCAAGGGCATGAAGAGCATGGCCGGCGAGCGCAAGCCCGCAGCCAAGAAGGTGGCAGCGGCCAAGCCTGCTACCAAGGCCCGGCCGGCAGCGAAGAAGACCACGGCGGCGGCCAAGCGCGCACCGCGCAAGAGCGCCCGCTGATCCCGGCCGTGCGTCGGCAGCGCGCACCGCCTGCGAGAAGACACACACCATGAAACTCTTTCCCTCCGGCCATGCCACCCATCCCCAGTGGCGCATGGCGGCAGCCCTGGCACTGGCGCAGTTGCGCGCGCAGATGGCCTTGCCCGAGTACGCCAGCGCTCCCACGCTGGGCCTGCTCTACATCACCGACCACTATGCGGGCGAGGCCCAGGCCCTGCTCGACTACCTGGCCGGCGAACTGCCCGAGGTGACCGACTGGAGCGGCACCGTGGGCGTGGGCGTGGCGGCCAACAACGCCGAGTACTTCGATGAGCCGGCGCTGTCCGTGATGCTGCTCGACGTGTCACCCGACCAGTACCGTGTGTTCTCGGGCGTGGCCCCGCTGCCGCGCCAGCCGACCAGCGGTTTCGCGGCCCACACGGCGCTGGTGCATGCCGACGGCCACACGCCCGAACTGGCGGAGCTGCTGGCCGAGATGGCCGGCCGCACCGAGACCGGCTACCTGTTCGGCGGCCTGAGCGCCAGCCGGGGCGCGGGCGTGCAGTTCGCAGTCGCTGGCGACGGCAACATCGCCGGGCAGGGCGGCGCTGGCGGGGTCTTCGATGGCGGCCTGTCGGGCGTGGCCTTCGGCGCCGAGGTGGCCCTGGTCTCGCGCGTCACCCAGGGCTGCCAGCCCGTGGGGCCGTTGCGCAGCGTGACCGCCGCGCATGAGAACGTGGTGCTGCAGCTCGATGGCGAGCCCGCGCTCGACGTGCTGCTCGACACGCTGGAGGTGTCGCTCGACGGCGATCCGCAGCCCGCGCTGCGCAAGGTGCGCGCCACGCTGGCCGGGCTGGTGGATGCCGGGGCCCAGCCCCAGGGCCAGCAGCGCACAGGCCACTTCGGCACCGACACCCGCGTGCGCCACATCGTGGGGCTCGACGGGGCGCGCCGTGGCGTCGCGCTCGGCGACAAGGTGGAGCCCGGCATGCACCTGGCTTTCTGCCAGCGCAACGTGGCGGCGGCACGCGCAGACCTGATGCGCATCTGCGCCGAGATCCGCGAGGAACTCGAACCCGAGGAACTGGAGCCCGCGCCGCTGGAGGCGGGCCATGCGGACGCTGCGACGAAGGCCCCTGCACCCGCAACGGGCGCCCAGGGCCGGGCGGCGACGCAGCCTGGGCGGCGCATTCGCGGCGCCATCTACGTGAGCTGCTCAGGCCGGGGGGGCCCGCATTTCGGCGGGACCAGCGCGGAACTGCAGATCGTGCGGCATGCGCTGGGCGACGTGCCGCTGGCCGGCTTCTTTGCCGGTGGCGAGATCGCGCACCACCACCTGTACGGCTATACCGGGGTGCTCACGGTCTTCACCTGAGCGGCCGGGCCACGGCCGGCCTCAGCTGCTGCTTTCGGTCGGAAGCCCGTCGGCGTCCCACTCGGGCAGGCCGCCGCGCAGCCAGTACACCGTCTTGTAGCCCTTGCTGGCCGCCACCTTGGCCGCCTTGTAGGACTTCCAGCATTCGGCCCCGTTGCAGGCAAAGATCACGGGCTTGCTGCGGTCCACTTTCTCCAGTGCCTGGAAGTCGTCCTGGGCGGCATTGAAGGCCACGTCCTTGAGGCTCTTTTCCACGTAGGCCGCGAACACGGCACCGCGGATGCGCTTGGCCTTGAATTCCTTTTCGGTGCGCGTGTCGACCACCACGGCGCCTTCTGCCTGCAGCTTCTGCGCCTCGCGCGCCGTGATGCGGTTCACGCCAGGCAGGCTGTTGGGGGTGAACAGGCCGAGCTCCGCCACGCGGCGGTACTCCTGCGCCTGGGGTCGCAGGGCCACGGGGGCCAGCCCCGCTCCCGTGCCTGCTGCGAACCACTGCGCCAGGCGCGCCTTGACGTCGGCGGGCAGGTCCTTCTTCACCGTGATCGAGAAGCCGCCCGGTACCGGCTGCGAAGTGGCCAGCACCTGTGCCTGGCCCTTGTGGATGGCAGACCATTCGGCCCAGTCGTCGGCGCGCACCACGGTGGCATCGGTGCTGCCCAGCACCAGCGCGCTGAGTCCGGCCTGCGGGTGCTTCTCGTGCAGCACCGACTTGAGGTCCTGGAACGACAGGCCGGCTTCGTTGAGCATGCCGCGTGCCATGTAGGTGTAGATCGAATCCTGCTGGGGCAGGTAAAGGCGCAGGCCCTTCATCGCGGCCACGTTGGCCACCTGGGCCGAGCCCACGAGCAGGTACTGGTCCGATTTCTGGGTCGCGCCCACCAGCTCATACCCGCGCTGCAGCGCCGAGGCCGCCACCTGGGCCGGGCCGATGAACACATCGTAGCCCGCGCTGCGCGTGGCGCGCATCACATCGGCCAGGTCCTCGCTAGTGGCCACGGTGGCCGGCAGGCCGGCGGCCTTGGACAGGCCCGACTCGAAAGCGCTGCGCAGGATGCTGTGCGCCGCCTTCTTGGCCGTGGGTTCCACGGCCACGATGGCCGTGATCTGGGCCTGGGCCAGGGGACCGAGCGATAGCAGCAACAGGGACAGCAAGGCATGGCGTGTGGTGCGGTACATGGTGTCTCCTTCGGAGTCTGTCAGCCGATGTCAAATATGCACCAGGGCGCTACGCAGCACACGTCCTTGCGCAGGTTGTTGCCATTTCTTACACCTGCTCTCCAAAACCCCCAGGGCAAACCGCAGCGGCCATACCAGAATGCGGCATGCCCCGCGCATGCTCGCGGTCTTCCATGACCGGTGCGTGCTGCGGAAAACACCTGAGCCTGACCACCCCCCGGAGGACCGTTCCATGAAGAATCCCGTGACCCTGCCGCGCCGACACCTGCTCACCGGCAGTGCTGCCGCACTCAGCGCCCTGGGGCTGGCCGCATGGACCCGGGGCGCGCATGCCCAGCCTGCGCCGGCTGCGGCGGCCAAGCCGCTGCCTGCCTATGCGGGATGGAAGAACCCAGGCAGCCTGATCGTGCACAGCAGCAGCACCCTGGAGACGCGCCGGGCGGCCTTCGGCACGGGGGTGGTCACGCCATCGAGCCAGCTGTACATCCGCAACAACCTGCCTGCGCCCGATGCCGCCATCGTGGCCGACCGCGATGCCTGGAGCGTCTCCATCGAGGGCGTGAAGGCACCGCGCGCGCTGACCCTGGCCGAACTTCGGACCCTGGGCATCGAGACCGTGACCACGGTGCTGCAATGCTCGGGCAACGGGCGCGGCTTTTTCCCCAGCAAGCCCAGCGGCACGCCGTGGACGGTGGGCGCCGCGGGCTGCGTGGTCTGGAGCGGCGTGCCGCTGCGCAATGTGGTGGCCGCCCTGGGCGGGCTGGCGGGCGGTGCCGCCTACCTCACCGGCACGGGCGGCGAGAAACTGCCCGAAGGCGTGGACCCGCTCACGGTGGTGGTCGAGCGCTCGGTGCCCATCCAGGCGCTGGACGATGCCATCCTGGCCTGGGAGATGAACGGCGAGCCGATGCCCCTGGCGCATGGCGGACCGCTGCGCCTGATCGTGCCGGGCTACCAGGGCGTGAACAACATCAAGTACGTCAAGCGCGTGGCCTTCGGCGCCGAGCAGTCCCAGGCGCGCATCATGTCGCACGGCTACCGCATGTCGCCCCCCGGCACCAAGGCCAGCCCCGAGCAGCCCTCGGTGTGGGAGATGACGACCAAGTCCTGGATCAACGGCCCCCTGCCCGAGCAGGGCACGCTCAAGGCCGGGCTGGTGCAGGTGCATGGCGTGGCGTTCGGCGGCACGCGCGGCGTGAAGGGCGTGGAGGTGTCCGTCGATGGCGGCAAGACCTGGCAGGCGGCCCAGCTCATCGGGCCCGACCTGGGGCGCTTCGCCTGGCGCCAGTTCGTGCTGCCCGTGCGGCTGGCGGCGGGTTCGTACGAACTGCTCAGCCGTGCCACCGATACCGCCGGTCATGTGCAGCCCGAGCAGCGCGAGGAGAACCTGGGCGGCTACAACAACACGAGCTGGCGTGACCACGGTGTGACCGTGGTGGTCGCGTGAGGAGGCGCACGCCTTGCGTACTGCGCTGACCGCCGTGCTGCTGGCGCTGGCAAGCGGCGGCGCCTGGGCCGCGGATGCCGGCGAACTGGCGCGGGGCAAGGAACTGTTCGGCAAGATCCAGCCCGCCTGCAGCGTGTGCCACACGCTGCAGGCCGCGGGCGCCGAAGGCCAGGTCGGGCCCGTGCTCGACGAACTCAAACCCAACGCCGAGCGCGTGCTGCGCGCGCTGAAGGCGGGCATCGGTGTCATGCCGTCCTATGCCGACAAGCTCAGCGACAAGGACATGCGGGCGCTGGCGAGTTTCGTCGCGCAGGCCTCGGGTGCCGCGCCCTGACCCGGCGCTTGCTCAGGCCTTCGACGCCGCAGGCAACAGGCTGGGCACGCTGCTCTGCGGCATGCCCGTGAACGCGAAGTCCAGCTCGGGCGCCAGGCCGCTCACGATGCGCGCCAGCGACTTGCCCGAGCCGCAGGCATGCGTCCAGCCCAGCGTGCCGTGGCCGGTGTTGAGGAACAGGTTGGCCAGCTTGGTCTTGCCGATCAGCGGCACATTGCTCGGCGTGGCGGGGCGCAGCCCGGTCCAGAACTGCGCCTGGCTGGCATCGCCGGCCCCCGGGAACAGCTGCTCCACGCGGCGCACGATGGCGTCGCAGCGCACCTGGTTGAGGTCGCGCTGGTAGCCGTTGAGCTCGGCCGTGCCGGCAATGCGCAGGCGGTCGCCGCGCTCGCTGGTGTAGCGCGAGAACACGAGCTTGTACTCGTCGTCGGTGAGGCTCACCTGGTGCGCCATCGATGCGTCCTTGACCGGCATGGTCACCGAGTAGCCCTTGGCCGGGTAGATGGGCAGGTGGATGCCCAGCGGCTGCGCCAGCAGCGGGCTGAACGAGCCCATGGCGAGCACGAAGGCATCGCCGTGCACGCGCTCGAAGCGGCCTTCGGCCGTGGTCACCTCCACATGGTCGATGCGCCCGCCCGCCTCGCGCAGCGCCGTGATGTGCTGGCCCAGGCGGAACTGCACGCCCGCGGCTTCGCACAGGCGCGCCAGCTCGCGCGTGAAAGTGTTGGCATCGCCCGACTCGTCTTCGGCGGTGTAGGTGGCACCGGCCAGTTGCGGGCGGATGTGGGCCAGGGCCGGCTCGATGCGCACCGCCTCGTCGGCGCTGATCACCTGGCGTTCGCAGCCGAGCTGGCGCATCTGCTCTGCCGGGGCCAGGGCGCCGTCGAACTCCTTCTGGTTGGTGTAGAAGTGCAGGATGCCCTGCGTGCGCTGGTCGTAGGCGATGCCGGTGGCTGCGCGTAGCTGCTGCAGCGTATCGCGGCTGTAGGTACCGAGGCGCACGATCTGCTCGATGTTGTGGCGCGTGCGCGCGGGCGTGCAGTTGCGCAGGAAGGACAGTCCCCAGAGCCACTGGCGCATGTCGGCGCGGATGCGGAACAGCAGGGGGGCGTCTTCCTTGCCCAGCCACTGCAGCACCTTGAGCGGCGCGCTCGGGTTGGCCCAGGGCTCGGCATGGCTTACCGAGATCTGGCCGCCATTGGCAAAGCTGGTTTCCGCACCGGGTGCACCCTGGCGGTCGATGACGGTCACCTCGTGGCCGAGCTGTTGCAGGAAATAGGCCGAAGTCACGCCGAGCAGGCCGGCGCCAAGAACGATCACACGCATTTTGAAAGCCTCTGGAAGGGCAATCGCCAGGCCTGTCGATGTCGCTGCGGGTATGGGTGTCCATAGCGCGCAGCGGGCACGTCATTGCCCGGCTGCCGCTCCCCCTGTCCTTGGTACCTGAGAGATTCACCGCCGCCCCTCATGGGCTGCGGCTTGCTCCTTCGGTGCGCTACATGGCGTAGCGGCTCTCCAGACGGCCTTGATGAATGGTGCAGTACGGAACCTGAGCGTGCATGGGAGTTTGCGCCTTCGGTGAAGCGGACGCTGCCGCTTGCTCTCCTGCAGGGGCCATTCTAGGCACAAAGACGAACGCCGCAGCTAATGTGCGGCGTTCGTTGCTGATACAAGGCCGGGCGCTGGCCCGGTCAGGCGTCAGTTGCGGCGGGGGTTGTCAGGGTTGCTGTCGCGGCGGTTCGATACGCCATCGCCATCGCGGTCCCGGTCGTTGCGGTTGGAAATGCCGTCACCGTCACGGTCCCAGCCGCCACGGCGCATTTCCCAGCGGCCGTCGCGTTCCTGCCAGGTGGGCTGGCGGTAAGCGTAGCCGGGGCGGGCCTTCACCCAGTGGCCGGCGACCCACACATGGCGGCCGCCACGCCAATCCCAATGGCCCTCTTCCCAGACCTGGCCACGGCGTGGGCGCGGCACGGCTTCACGGCGGGGTGGCGGTGGCGCAGGGATGACCTGGTAACCCTGGGGTCCCGACTGGATCACCACGGTGCCTTGGTGCGCCGGCTGGGCCGTGGCGACCGAAGAGAGGCCTGCCAGTGCCAGCGTGGTGGCGATGAGGGCTGCGTAAGTGGTTTTGTAAGCCATGGATGACTCCTTTTTCAATGTTGTTGTGTCGCCTCTGTATGGTGGGCAAGCGGTGGCGACAGGTCTGTAGGCGCCGCACCTTGCCCCCTGTAGGCGGGCGGGGCCGGCACCTGTGGGGCAGCCGGCCTGCCGCCATCAGTTGCGGTAAGGGTTGTCCGGACGGCGGTCGTGGCGGTTGGGCACGCCATCGCCGTCACGGTCCCAGCCGCCGGGGCGCATGTGGTGGCGGCCATCGCGCTCTTCCCAGCGCGGCTCGCGGTAGGTATAGCCAGGGCGGGCCTTGATCCAGTAGCCCTGGATCCACACATGCCGGCCGCCGCGCCATTCCCAATGGCCGGGCACCCAGGCCATGCCACGGCGTGCGTGGGGTGGTGCTTCATAGCGGGGTGGGGGTGGCGCGTGGTACTGCACCGGGGTGGCCTGCAGCGGGGCCAGGGCGGGGCGCTGCACCGGATGCTGGTAGTAGGAAGAAGGGGTGCCGGTCTGGATGACGACGGTGGCGCTGGGGGATGCCAGCGCCGGGGCAACGGCACCCAGCGACAGCAAGGCCAGGGAAGCGACGGCGAGGGCGATGCGGGCCATGAAGGTCTCCTTGGAAATGATTCCTTGCGGAACCGGAGCCTTGATCGTGGGCGCTTTGCGTCAAGCCGGTGTAGTGCCCGTGCGAAGAGTTGTAAGCGGGTGTTGCTGCGGCGCAGCTCGCGCACCCAAAGCGTGATTTATGTCACACCGGCGGTCCATCGCGCTGCGCGCCACCCGGGGCGCATGAAACTGGCGCGACCCACGCCAGCGCCCCCGCGCAAGGGCCGCCCCCCTCTGGGGTAAGGCGCTAAGCGACTCAAGGGGGCATTTCACCTGACCAGCAGCGCCAAAGCCGGCGGCAGCACCAGCCAGAAGCCCGACACCGGCATCAGCACCACGCCGGCCAGCACCAGGGCCAGCAGGCACCAGCCCATGGGCCGCAGCGCCTCGGCCGGCTGGCTGCGCTCGAGCGCCGTCACCTCCCATGCCAGCAGGGCCAGCACGGCACCGAACAGCAGGAACCAGACGGCGGCGCCCAGGTGCATGTCGTCTGCCACGGCGTTGAACACGCCACGCTGCCACAGGATCCGCCACTGGGGGGCGAACAGGACGACCGCCGCCAGCGTGTGCAGCAGAGCCACGGCCAGCAGCCAGAAGCCCTTCCAGGGGCGGGCCGCAAGGGTGGAGAGGGACCAGAGAAGGCTGTGCACGGAAGGCTCCTTGTAGTGCGGGGGACGAAGGGTGGTCAGCCGATCCAGCGATCGGCCTGCGTGTGGACCTGCGCCCGGATCTCGGTCAGCAGGTGCATGAGCCCGAGCCAGGCGCGCTCGAAAGCCGGCAGTTCGGGTGGCACGCCGGCCAGGTGCCTGGCCAGCACCTTCTGCTGCGCCGCCACGGGGGCGGGCGGGCGGCTCTTGCCTGCGAAGTCGAAGACCGGCTCCGTGAAGGGCTCGGTCTGCCAGGCCTGCATGATCGACAGGGCGGGCATCAGCTCGTCGGTGAAGGTGGCGAGGTCCATCGATGCATGGACCAGCCCCAGCGCCACGTAGGCCTGCAGCACGCCCTGGGCATGGTTCGGCGATGCGGGTTGCAGCAGTGCGCGCCAGGCCTGCAGCACCCCGCCGCGGAACGCGGGCGACAGCTCGCGCGTGCAGCCGAAATCGAGCACCCCGAGCTGCCCGTCCGGCAGGAACAGAAAGTTGCCCGGGTGCAGGTCGGCATGCATGTGGCCCAGGCCGAAGGTGCAGTGCATGAACCAGTCCCAGAGCAGCTGGCCGGCCTGGTTGCGCGCGGCCTGCGTGGGCTCGGTGCCCAGCCAGTCCGCCAGGTGCAGGCCCGGCAGATACTGCTGGGTGAGCACCTGCGCACGCGTGTGCGAGGCAATGGGCTGTGGCAGCACGATGCCCGGCAGCGCCGCATGCTCGGCAAACCACTGCAGTTGCCGCGCCTCGTGCAGGTAGTCCACCTCGCGCTGCAGCGTGCGCTCGATCTCCTGCATCACGCGCTCCACCACCACATCGCCGGGCAGGGGCAGGTCGCTGTGCGCCAGGGCACGCAAGGTGGTGCGCAAGAGGCGCATGTCCGAGGCGATGGTGGTGGCAATGCCCGGGTACTGCACCTTGACCGCCACGGCACCGTGCCCGGCCAGCTCGGCGCGGTGCACCTGGCCCAGGCTGGCGGCGGCAAAGGCCCGGGGCTCGAAGCGGGTGAACAAGGCCTCGGGCTCCTGCCCGAAGGCCTGGCGGAACACCCGGCCGACCAGCGCGCGGTTGAGCGGCGTGGCCTGGTGGCAGGCGCGCGCCAGCTCGCGCCGCACGCCCTCGGGCAGGAAGCTGCTGTCCATGCTCAGGATCTGCGAGACCTTGAGCGCTGTGCCGCGCAACTGCCCCATGGCCTGGAACAGGATGCGGCCCAGGGTTGCCTCGTGCCGGGCCTGGGCATCGGCCTGTGCCACTTCGTCGGCGTGGGCGGGCCGCATGCGCTGGCCCAGTTGGGCCAGGCCCAGGCGTGCGGCCGTGATGCCGGTGATGGTGCCGCGCGCGAGCGTGCCCGTGCGGGGTGGCTTGGCGCCTGTCATGCGCGGGGCGGGCGTTGGGGGCTGGTAGAAGCCGGCGCGGCAGCATCCAACCGCGCCAGCAGGGTCCGCACGATGAGCCGGTGGAACGGTGCGATCGTGGCCATGTAGGTGTGGCCCAGCGCGTTGTGGATGTGCACCACGGAGGAAAGGGCCAGGACGGCCTGCCCGTCCTGCATGCGCTTGTGCAGCGATACCAGCACGTTCAGGTGGCGGTCGTCCACGCCCATCACCACCTCGCGTTCGCCCAGGTGGCGGATTTCGAAGAAACCCACCTGGTCGCCCACCCGGTAGCCTGCTGCGCTCCGGCGGGTGCCGTCGTGCAGTTGCCCCACGCCCTTGAGTCCGACCATGCTCACCAGGCGATTGCGCAGGGCCATGAGGGCACGCGTCCAGCCCGGCGTGCGGATCACCATGTCCAGCCATGTCTGCAGTGCGCTGGTGTCGGAAAGGGGGTCGGCGGTCTCGAAGCAGTCGGCAAACTGGGCGCCTGGCAGTTGCGTGGCGATCACGCTGCCCGAAGGGATGGCCGTGGCTCGAACAGTGCGGGCGAGGCTCATGGGGCGGCCTTGCGGGTGCGGGGTTTGCGGGCGGGCTTGGGCGCATCGGCCACGGGGGCCTGGGCCGGCGGGCGCGCACGCGGCGTGCGCGGTGTATCCACCGGGGACACCATCGTGTCCCCCAGGGCGTTTTTGGCCATGCGCAGCACACCCACCAGACCGCTGCCGTGCTGCATGAAGCGCGCCATCTGGCTGCGCAGCATGAAGCCGCCCAGCTGCAGCACGCGGGTGACCAGGCCGGCGCGCAGCGCCAGCACCGCCACGCCCAGCGACAGGTCCACCAGCTGCGTGGTGTCGGCGAACCCGTCCGACTCGTCGGCCAGCCAGTAGGCCACCACGCCGGCCAGGTAGTCGCCATACAAACCGCTGGCCACACCCTTGAAGTCGCAGGGCTCGATCTCGCCGCTGGCCTCGGCCGCTTCGATGAACCCCGCCACCGCCTCGCGCAGGGCCTGGCGTGCCGCCAGCGGCTCGGCCAGCATGGACAGCGGCGAGCGCCGGGCCAGCGTGCGCAACTCGGCGACGAACTCGCGGTCGGGCAGCAGGCGCTCCAGCACCGCATCGGTCAGGCGCTGCAGCTTTTCCTGCAGGCCGTAGTCCGCCAGGTCCGGCGTGGCCAGCGTATCGGCCAGCGCGGCGCGCACCGCCTCGTCCACATAGCCCAGCACGATGCGGTCCTTGGTCGGGAAGTACTTGTAGATCGTCGCATCGCCGATGCCGGCCGCACGCGCGATGTCCTTCATCGTCGTGCCGTCGAAGCCCTGGCGCGTCATCATATCGACCGCGCTGGCCACGATCTGGCGGCGCGTCGCGTCCTGCTGTTGGCGGGTGGTTTTCAATTGACTATCCTTAAATCAGTGAAATCTATGATTTAAAGAATAGTGATTTTTGATTGTGGCGTCAAGCAGGCACGCAATCGCCTGGCGTGAGCGCCCTCAAATCCACCGGAGGCGGGGGTTAGCGGCGCATGCCCGTGAAGGCCTCGAACTCCCAGCTGCGCAGCGCCAGCAGAAGGGTGTAGCCCTCAAGCTCGCGCGGTGGCAGTTTCTGGTCTGCCAGGTGCTGCTGGGCGAAGTCCTGGGCCACGCGCTGCATGCGCTCCATGAAGGCCGGGGCCAGGCTGCGGCTGATGGTGCCGTGCACCAGCAGCACGCCTTCGCCCGCGCCGTCGAAGCCACCGGCGAAGTAGTCGAGCAGCGCATGCTCGCGAAAGTAGTTCATCACCGGGCCATGGGGCCGCCAGCGGAAGGTCTTGGCCAGCTTGAGCCGGTAGCGATTGAGCGGGCGCAGCTCGATGATGCCGATGCGGTCGAGCTGGGCCAGGTACTTGATGCCCTCGGCCTCCGACAGGCGGTAGGTGCCGGTCACCTGCTCCAGCGTCCACTGGCTGAGTACGCAGATGGCCATGAGCAGCAGCCGCTTGTCGGCCACCACGGCCTTTTCCTGCTCCTGGGTGAGTTCCTTGAGCAGGGGCTGGCTTTCGGCCACGCGGCGCGCCAGGTCGGCGAAGTCCAGCGCCAGCGCGCGGCAGATGGCGTCGATGCGCGACAGCGGCATGTCCCCCTTGGCCAGCATGCGCTTGACGCTGGACTCCGCCATGCCCAGCTGCTGGGCCAGGTCGGCGTAGGTCATCTGCGCGGTCTTGAGTTCCTTCTTGAGGGCGGTAACGAGGTCGGCGGTGGTGCTCATGGGTATCGATTATCGGTACCTCTGGTGCATTTGGTAGCCCTTTGAACAGATTTCGGTACCGATCGAGCCCTCGGCGTTCCCACACTGCGCTCCATCAACCACTCCCGGAACCCGAACCATGCCGCTGCCACTCCCTTCGACCGCCCCAGGCCCTTCCCGCCCCGAGGTGGTGCTGCTGCTCGGCGCCTTTGCGCTGCTGGCGCTGGCCGTGTTCGGTCCGGTGCTGCAGGACAGCGCCCACCAGCACGGCTTTGCCGACCAGCGCACGCTGCTGGGCATTCCCTGCGCGCTCGACGTGCTGAGCAATCTTCCCTTCGCCATCGCCGGGGCTCTGGGCCTCGCGTGGCTGGCCCAGGTGCCGGTGGCTGCAGTGGAGGGCGTTGCACGTGCGCTGGCCGGCCTGTTCTTTGCCGGCCTGGTCTGCACCTCGGTGGGCTCGGCCTTCTACCACTGGGGGCCCAGCGACTTTGGCCTGATGTGGGACCGGCTGGGCATGGTGCTGCCGTTCGCGGGCCTGCTGGGGCTGGCGGCGGCGGGCCGCGTCAGCCAGCGTGCGGGCATCGCCACGGCGGGCGCCGTGCTGCTGGGCGGCACATCGGCCGTGCTGTGGTGGGCGCTGACCGGCAACGTGCTGCCCTGGGCCGTGGTGCAACTGGGCGGCATGCTGGTGGTGCTGGCCCTGGCCGCGCTGCCGCGGCGCGAAGGGGCCCTGGCCGTGCACCTGGGCGCGGTGATCGCTTTCTATGGCGTGGCCAAGCTGTTCGAGGCCGCCGACCATGCCATCCTGGAGGCCACGGGCCAATGGGTGTCCGGCCACAGCCTCAAGCACCTGGCTGCCGCCGCTGCGGCCCTGCCGGTGCTGTCGGCATTGGCCGCGTTGCTGCCACGCACCGAGGGCCATGGCGCTGTCGCCGCAACCGGGCAGAATGGCGGCCAGCACCGGCCGGGCAGCGGGCCGGCCACGGCGCGCAGCGCACGCCGCCAGGGTGCCTGAGATGCCGTTCGACTACACCAAGACGCAAGCAAGCGAGGAGAGACGCATGACCACCGAGACCCCTTCTGCGGGCGCGAGCCCCCTGCACGGCAGCCCTGGCGTCCAGGGCGGCCACGGCGGCCATGAAGACCCCAACCAGTTCGCCCTGCTGCGCCAGCGCCGTTTCGCCCCCTTCTTCTGGACGCAGTTCTCGGGCGCGGCCAACGACAACCTGTTCAAGTTCGCCTTCACGGTGATGGTGACCTACCAGCTCAGCGTGGGCTGGCTGCCGCCGGCCATGGCCGGGCTGGTGATCGGGGCGCTGTTCATCCTGCCGTTCCTGCTGTTCTCGGCCACCTCGGGCCAGCTCACGGACAAGTACGACAAGACGCGCATGATCCGCTTCGTGAAGAACCTGGAGATCGCCATCATGCTGGTGGCGGCCGTGGGCTTCGTGGCCGGCAACGTGCCCATCCTGCTCCTGTGCACCTTCCTCATGGGCATGCACTCCACGCTGTTCGGGCCGGTGAAGTTCGCCTACCTGCCCCAGGTGCTGACCGAGCGCGAGCTCACGGGCGGCAACGGCATGGTGGAGATGGGCACTTTCGTCGCCATCCTGCTGGGCAACGTGGCCGGCGGCCTGCTGGTGGCGCTGCCGGGCATCGGCCACACCACGGTGGCCATCGCCTGCGTGGCGCTGGCCCTGGTCGGGCGCCTGGTGGCGCAGGCCATTCCCTCGGCACCGGCCACCGACCCGGGCCTGGTCATCAACTGGAACCCGATCACCGAGACCTGGCGCAACCTCAAGCTCGCGCACGGCAACATCGTGGTCTTCCGCTCGCTGCTGGGCATCAGCTGGATGTGGTTCTTCGGCGCGGTGTTCCTGTCGCAGTTCCCGAGCCTCGCCAAGGAGGTGCTGCACGGCAACGAGCAGGTGGCCTCGCTGCTGCTGGTGGTGTTCTCGGTGGGCATCGGCATCGGCTCGCTGCTGTGCGAGGTGCTCTCGCGCCGCCATGTGGAGATCGGCCTGGTGCCGCTGGGCGCCATCGGCATGAGTGTGTTCTCCATCGACCTGTACTTCGCCGCGCGCAGCCTGCCGCCGTCGGAGATCATGGGCCTGGGTGCCTTCCTCGCGCAGAGCCAGCACTGGCGCGTGATGCTCGACCTGGCGCTGCTGAGCCTGTTCGCCGGCCTGTACAGCGTGCCCATGTACGCGCTGATCCAGATGCGCAGCCAGCCCACGCACCGCGCGCGCATCATCGCCGCCAACAACATCCTGAACGCGCTGTTCATGATCGCCAGCTCGCTGATCGCCGGCGCGCTGCTGGGCGCGGGCTTCACCGTGCCGCAGATCTTTTTGTTCACCGGCCTGGCGAACGCGGTGGTGGCGTTCTACATCTTCATGCTGGTGCCCGAGTACCTGCTGCGCTTCGTGGCCTGGGTGTCCTCGCGCTTCGTCTACCGCTTCAAGGTGCAGGGCGACGAGAACCTGCCCACCACGGGTGCGGCCATCCTGGCCTGCAACCACGTGAGCTTCGTCGATGCAGTGCTGCTCATGGCGGCCAGCCCGCGGCCCATCTACTTTGTGATGGACCACCGCATCTTCCGCGTGCCGGTGCTCGGCTGGCTGTTCCGCCTGGCCAAGGCCATCCCCATCGCGCCTTACAAGGAAGACCCCGCCACCTACGAAGCCGCCTTCGAGCGCGCGGCCCAGGTGCTGCGCGAGGGCGATCTGCTGGCCATCTTCCCGGAAGGCGGCATCACCAAGGACGGGCAGCTGCAGGAGTTCAAGGGCGGCATCATGAAAATCATCGACCGGGCGCGCGAGGAGGGCATCAACGCCCCCGTGATCCCCATGGCGCTGACCAACCTCTGGGGCTCCTACTTCAGCCGCATCGAGCAGGGCGGTGCCATGGTGCGGCCGTTCCGCCGCGGGTTCTACAGCCGCGTCGGCCTGAACGTGGGGCACGCCGTGGCGTCGTCGGACGTGCAGCCCGCGCTGCTGCGTTCACGCGTGGCCGATCTGCTGGCCACCTGAGCATGCGCCATGCCGACGCCCAGCGGGCCTGGCGGCGCACCGGACACCGCCACGGGAGCCTGCCATGAAGATGGTGCTGACCTCTGCCACCACGCCCGAGGGCTACATCGGCTGCCTCGAGGGCTGGCAGCGCAGCTACTGTGAGGCCCTGCGCACGCACGCGCTGGCGGCGTCGCCAGCGCTGCAGGAGCGGCTCAAGTGGGGTCATCTGGTCTTTTTCTCTAACGGCCCGGTGCTGCTGGTGCGCGCCGAGCCCCGGCGGGTGCTGCTGGGCTTCTGGCGTGGCCAGCGGCTGCAGCATCTGGAACCCCGCCTCAAGGCCGGCGGCCAGTACGAGATGGCCACGCTCGTATTGCTTGACGACACGCCGCTGGACCAGGCGGTCTTCGTCCGCCTGGTCCGCGATGCCACGGCGCTCAACGCCGCCCTGGGCGATCCCACGGCCTAGGCACGGCTCAGATCAGCGACAGCCCCGCCAGCTGGGCCAGGCGCTGGCCCTCGGTCTCGCTGCGATCAGCCGTTGCGAAAAAGAAAGCTGTAGGCGTTCAACGCCGGCACCCCTCCCAGGTGCGCGTACAGGACACGGGAACCTTCGGGGAATTCGCCCTTGCGCACCATGTCGATCATGCCGTGCATGGACTTGCCTTCGTACACCGGGTCGGTGAGCATGCCCTCCTGGCGTGCGCACAGGCGGATGGCCTCGAGCGTGCCCTCGCTGGGCAGGCCGTACTCGGGGCCGCCGTAGCGCGTGTCCAGCACCACGTCCTCGGCCGTGAGCTCCTGGCCCAGTTCCACCAGCTGGGCGGTGTTCTGCGCGATGCGCAGGATCTGCGCGTGCGTCTGCGCGGGCTTGGCCGAGGCATCGATGCCGATCACCTTGCGCGCCCGTCCGTCGGCCGCGAATCCCACCACCATGCCGGCCTGCGTGCTGCCCGTGACCGAGCAGACGACGATGTAGTCGAACGCAAAGCCCAGCTCCTTTTCCTGCTGGCGCACTTCCTCGGCAAAGCCCACGAAGCCCAGGCCACCGTAGGGGTGCTCGGAACAGCCCGCGGGGATGGGGAAGGGCTTGCCGCCGGCCTTCTTCACGTCGTCCATGGCCTGCTCCCAGCTGGGGCGGATGCCGATGTCGAAGCCCGCGGCATCCAGGCGCACGTCGGCACCCATGATGCGCGACATCTCGATGTTGCCCACGCGGTCGTACACCGCGTCGGAGTAGTTGACCCAGTTCTCCTGCACCAGCACGCACTTCATGCCCAGGTGCGCGGCCACGGCAGCCACCTGGCGCGTCTGGTTGGACTGGATGCCGCCGATGGACACCAGCGTGTCGTAGCCGCCGGCGATCGCCTCGGGGATCAGGTACTCGAGCTTGCGCGTCTTGTTGCCGCCAAAGGCCAGGCCGCTGTTGCAATCCTCGCGCTTGGCGTACAGGTGCACCTTGCCGCCCAGGTGGGCCGACAGGCGGTTCAGGGGCGTGATCGGCGAAGGGCCGAAGGTCAGCGGGTGGCGGGCGAATTTCTGCAGGTTCATGGCGGGCTCTCGTGTGCGGTGGAAGGGGGTATCACGTGCAGGAACGCTTCGTTGGCGCCTTGCCTGCAGTGCCTCCATCGTAGAAAAAGCCGTGGTTAACGTGGTTGTGAAAATGGGTGGATATTTGGTGGTTTGGTATGCAAGAATGGAAATGGATTTCCATTGATTTCACGAAATACACCATGTGCGCAACAAAAGTTCGTGGCAAGAGCGTGCCTGCCACCGAAGGCATCACCGACGACCTGGACCGCACCGACAAGGCCATCCTGCGCCTGCTGCAGCGCGATGCCTCACTGTCCAACGTGGCCCTGGCCGAGAAGGTGCACCTGAGCCCGCCCGCCTGCCTGCGCCGCGTGGATCGGCTCAAGCGCCTGGGGCTCATCGACGGGGTGGTGGCGCTGCTCAACCCCAAGGCCGTGGGGGCTGGCATGCTGGTGATGATCGGCGTGGTGCTCGACCGCTCCACGCCCGAGTCCTTCGCGGCCTTCGAGAAGGCGGCCGTGAAGATCTCGGGCTGCATGGAATGCCACGTGGTGACGGGCGAGTTCGACTATTTCATGCTGGTGCGCACGCGCGACAGCGACAGCTTCAACCGCCTGCACGCCGAGCAACTGATCTACCTGCCGGGCGTGCGGCAGGTGCGCTCCTTCATGGTGCTGCGCAACGTGCTGTCCACCACGGAGCTGCCGTTGGCCCTCTGACCAACGGCCCAGGATTCACGGCGTCTCGACCGCGAACGCCAGACCGGCGTTGGCCTGCAGGCGCGCGATCAGCGGTTCGCCCATGGCAGGCGCCGGGGTCCAGATGCCGCCCGGGGTGGCAGCGGCTTCCTGCAGCAGGCAGACCGCCGCCTCGGCGATCATCTTCGAGGTCGAGCCGTAGCCCGGGTCGCGGTCGCCCTTGACGCCCACGCGCAGGGTGTGTCCCTCGCCGTCCTCGCCAAGGAAGAGCACGTCGTAGGAGCCGGCCTCGCGCTCCTCGCGCGAAGGGCCTTCGCCGGGCTTCGGACCCTCCTTGGAGCCCATGGACTTGTCGCCCGCCACCGCATTGGCGATGGCTTCGCCCTTCTCGCCAGGGCCGGTCACCAGCATCTCGTCGTAGACGAAGTCCGTGCCATAGGCGTGCTGCAGCAGGAAGTTGGAGCGGTGCACGTTGCGCGTGTTGATGGCCGCCATCACGAAGGGGGCGACCCACATGCCCAGGGCCTCGTCCTCCATGGGCTTGTGGCCCGTGGGCTGGCGTGGGCCCTCGAAGCCGGGCGTGAGCGAGAACGGGTTCTTGAGCAGTTCCAGCACCTTGGGGTCGGCCGCCGATGCGGCCATGGTGGCTTTCAGGCTGGCCGCCGTGCCGCCCGAGAAGGTGCCCTTCATCCTGCGCACACGGCCGCGCACGCGGCTGGCAGGGTGGCCGAAGCGCGCCTGCATCTCGCGCTGCAGCATAAACACGCCCAGGTCGAACGGGATGGAGTCGAAGCCGCACGAGAACACGATGCGCGCGCCGCTGGCCTTCGCCGCAGCCTCGTGCGCATCGATCATGTGGCGCATCCAGGCGGGCTCGCCGCACAGGTCCACATAGTCCACGCCTGCGGCGGCGCAGGCGGCCACGAGCTCGTTGCCGTAGAGCTGGTAAGGCCCCACCGTGGTCAGCACCAGGCGGGTCTGCGCCATCAGGGCCTGCAGGCTCTCCATGCTGGCGCTGTCGGTCACCACCAGGGGCGTGTCGGCAGGGGCACCCAGCTCGTCGCGCACGGCGGCCAGCTTCTCGGCGCTGCGCCCGCCCATGGCCCAGCGCAGGCCGCTGCCGGCCGGGTAACGCTGCAGCAGGTACTCCACCACCAGGCGGCCGGTGAAGCCGGTGGCGCCGTGGACGACGATGTCAAAGGGTTTGGTCATGGCGGTTCTCCAGGAGATTCGGTAGGGCGGGCAGGCCCCGCAATCGCCGGGATTGTGAAAGACCCGGGCAGCATCGGCTGTCGCCCATGCGCTTCCTAGTGTCCCGAGTTGGAAGTTCGTTGAAGAAAGCAATCTGCCGAAATCGCTGCAAGGCTAGGCGCAAAGCACAGCCATGCTGGGAGCATGTCGAGCATTTGCAACGACGCATGGCGGGGATTGTCGGTAGATTGATTCAACGAATTTCCAACTCGGGATACTGGTGGTGGCTTGCGCGCAACTGTGGGGTCGGATAAGGGTGTCAAAGTGTGACCAAGTACCGTAAAACGATACTGAAGAGCTGGCGCAATGCCACTGTGGTGGTTCAATGCGGACACCCGGCTGGCGCTTTGCGACCATTCGTTCCGTGTTCAACAACGGCCCCAGGGCCACACCACCCGTATGTCAGCATCTTCCTTCGTCGTTCAGCGTGATACCCGTGCCTGGCAGCTCCAGGTCTGGATTTCGTTCGGCATTGCCGTGTTCCTGTGCGCAGTCGGCCTGGCCTGGCTGCCCGGGGAGCAGCTGGAGCGCGCGTTCATGGTGATGGGCTATGTGTTCTGCCTCTCGGCCGCCTTCGTGCTGGCCAAGTTCGTGCGGGACAACGAAAGTGCGGGCCGCCGCGGCGCTGGCGACACCCCCATGTGGAAGCTGGTGGTGTGGGGTGGCTTTGCGGTCGCGATGGGCCTGACGGGCTGGGGCCTGTTCAGCATGGAGGTCAACCAGACCTACAAGGCCTTCCTCGGTGTGAGCTGGCTGTACCTGATCACCACCGCGTTCACGCTGGCCAAGATGCTGCGCGACCGCCATGAAGCCGACCTGGCCGAAGCCCGTCTCCAGGGCCGCCGCGAAGCGGCCCAGGCAGCGTCCGGCAGCAACGGTTGAGCCGCGCAGTCCTTTCCTGAATGCATTGCCTGGCGCCTTGTGTGCGCCAGGCGCACCCAACCCTCTGGAGTGACACCATGTCGATGAACAAGACCCTGCAACGCACCCTGGCCCGCACCCTGCTGGCCGCCAGTTTCCTCGCGGCCCTGGCCAGCCTGCCGGCCCGCGCACAGAGCGAGGCCTCGGCCGCGCTGTCCCTGCTGCCCGTGGCCTCCGTCGTGGGCACGGCCTCGGTCGCCTCGACCGCTGCCGGCGCCGTCGTGGCCCTGCCCGCAGCCCTGTCGGTCGGTGGCGCCGTGCTCTCGGTGCGCGCCGTGGAGGTGTCGGCTGTCGGTACCGTGTACGTGCTCGAACGTGCCTCGGACGGCGCCCGCGTCAGCGTGGAGGTGCTGGGCCGCGGCATCGGTGCCTCGGCCCATGCCGTGGGCACGGTGGTGGTCTGCACCGTGATCGGCTCGGGCGTGGTGCTGTCGGTGGCCGGCGAGGCCCTGGCCTTCGTCCCCAATGCCATCGGCCGGGCACTGCTGCACAACGAGCGCCTGTGAAGAAGGCCGCAGCCATGCACACCACCACCACTTTGCACCAGCCCGGCCTGCGCTGGGCCCTGGGCGCGGCGCTGCTGACCGGCGCTGCCCTGCTGCCTGCCACCCAGGCCCATGCCGGCCGCTCGTGCGAGGCGGCCAAGCCGCCTCCCGCCAAGAGCGTGGAGCGCGGCATGCAGCTGGCCGAGCGCACCTCCCAGGCGCTGGACGCGACCGGTGCCCAGGTCGTGATGCTGGGCCGCGCCGGCCAGGACCTGGGCAAGTACGGCATACGCTACTCGCACCTGGGCTGGGCCTACAAGACGCCCGAGGGCCCCTGGCGCGTGGCGCACAAGCTCAACGAGTGCGGCACCGCCGTGGGCCATGTCTACCGCCAGGGCCTGGGCGAATTCTTCCTCGACGACCTGTGGCGCTACGAGGCCGTGTGGGCCGTGCCCACGCCCGAGGTGCAACAGCGCCTGTACACGCTGCTGCAGGACAAGGGCCGCACCAAGGCCATGAACCAGCCCGCCTACAGCATGGTGAGCTACGTCTGGGGCACCAAGTACCAGCAGTCCAACCAGTGGGCGCTGGAGACCCTGGCCGCCGCCATGGAGCCGGCCACCGTCAACAGCCGCGAGCAGGCGCAGGCCTGGCTCAAGTTCAAGGGCTATGAGCCCACCACGCTCAAGATCGGGCCACTGACCCGCATGGGCGGGCGCGTGGGATCGGCCAACATCGCCTTCGACGACCACCCCAACGACAAGCGGTACTCCGACCGCATCGAGACGGTGACCGTGGATTCGATGCTCGCCTGGCTGCAGCGCGCGCAGCTGGGTGCGGCGCCCGCCACGCTGGTTCTGAAGTGACGTGACGATGCGCCTGGGCGACCCGGTCCGGGCGCGATCGGCAACCGGGAGAACTGTCCATGAGCAAATCCTTGCGACTTTCCGAGAAGTGGTTCCGCCGCGGCCTGTGGCTGGTGGCCTTCGTCTTCGCGGGTTTTCTGATCGGCCTGGGCGGCACCATCGTCGGCGACCTGCCTCAGGTGGAAAAGCGCCTGGTGGTCGAAGACTTCGTCGACAAGGCGGCCTACGACCGGGTGCGCGAGGAGGTGCGCGCCTCGCGCAAGGCCGAAGAGGATGCCGAGACCGCGCTGCAACAGGCCCAGCTGCAGCGCAGCAAGACGCGCAGCGAAAGCGCGGCCGAGCGCGAGACCTTCAACAACTGGCTGGCCACGCGCAGCGCCACCCAACGCGCTGACCAGGACCCCGAGGTCATTGCCCGCACCCAGAAGCTCGACGTGCTCAAGCTCGCCGAGCGCAAGACCCAGCAGGCGGTCGAGGCGCAGCAGCAGGCTGCGCTCGATGCCCACCAGGCCGCCAGCGCTGCCCAGCAGCGCCAGAGCGAAATGGAGCGCGAGGGCTATGACCGCATGTCCGTCGAGCAGCGCAAGCTGGAGCTGCGCGTGTTCCTGTACCGGCTGGCGCTCACCCTGCCGCTCCTGGCCATCGCCGGCTGGCTGTTCGTCAAGAAGCGCAAGGGCACCTACTGGCCCTTCGTCTGGGGTTTCATCTTTTTCGCGCTGTTCGCCTTCTTCGTGGAGCTGGTGCCCTACCTGCCCAGCTACGGCGGCTATGTGCGCTACGTGGTGGGCATCGGCATCACGGTGCTGGTCGGGCGCTATGCCATCGTGGCGCTCAACCGCTACCTGGAGCGCCAGAAGCTGGCCGAGGCCCTGCCCGACCAGGAGCGCCGCAAGGAGCTGAGCTACGACGTGGCCCTGGCGCGCCTGGCCAAGAGCGTGTGCCCCGGCTGCGAGCGGCCGGTGGACCTGAAGAACGAGGCCATCGACTTCTGCCCGCACTGCGGCATCGGCCTGTTCGACCACTGCGGCGTGTGCACCACGCGCAAGAGCGCCTTTGCCCGCTTCTGCCATGCCTGCGGCGCCGCAGCAGCGGGTGCGCCAGCACCCCAGGTGCTGCCGGTGATCCCGCCCACGCCACCGGTACCGCCAGGGCAGGTGGCGCCCGTCGGCGTGCCCTGATCTCAGGGCACCGGCGCGGGCCGGGGCTCGTACAGGTGGATGCGGTCGCGGCCCGCCGCCTTGGCTTCGTAGAGCGCGGCATCGGCATCGGACATCAGGGCCCCCAGTGAGTCTTGCGTGGACACGCCGGTGCGCACCACCAGGCCGATGCTCACGGTCGCGTGCAGGGGCGCCTGGTGCCCCTGCAAGGCGAAGGGGTGGTTGCGCACCTGCTTGCACAGGCGGCGCGCCACCGCCATGGCGTCGGCCTGGCGGATGCGCGGCAGCACCACGGCGAACTCCTCGCCGCCCAGGCGACCGAACAGGTCGCCGGGGCGCAGGGCCTCGCTGACCGTGGTGGCAAAACCATGCAGCACCTTGTCGCCCTGGGCGTGGCCATAGGTGTCGTTCACGCGCTTGAAGTGGTCCAGGTCCAGCATCAGCACCGCCACGCTGCTGCGCTCGCGTGCCAGCCGGGCCAGCAGCTTGCTGCCCTGGGCCATGAAGGCGCGGCGTGCCAACGCATCGGTCAAAAAGTCATGGCTGGCCGCGCGGTGCAGGCGGCGCATGGCCTCGACACTCGCCGCCTTGGCTGTGGCCACCGAGAGCGGGCCCAGGCCCAGCAAGGAGATCCCGACGCGCAGCGAGAACACCGCCCAGGCATGGGTGGGCGCGAACGCCAGGTCCAGCATGCCCGCGCCGGCCGCGATCGCCAGGCCAAAGCAGGTCAGCATGGACAGCACGCTGGTGGCAAACACACCATAAGTGAGCGCACACCACAGCAGCGCCGGAACCGGAAAGGCCAGCGCCCCGGGGCCGCCGATGGCGATCGCCGCCGCCTCGCTGGCCGCCAGTGCGAGCAGGGGCGCCGCGTACTTCCAGCGGCGCCGGGACCAGCGGCGCTTCTTGAGCGTGCGCCGTGCTTCCTGCGGGGTCGGCAGGCTCAGCATGACCGGCAGGATCAGCACGCTGTTGATCAGCTCCGTGCAGAACCACATGCCCAGCGCCGTCAGCCAGGTGGTGTTGAACAGCAGTGGCCCGGTGCCCGAACCGACCAGCGCAGCCAGCACACTGCTGGCCACGCAGATGCCGAACATCAGCACCACCGACATCTGCCGCTTGAGGAAGCGCGTGGCCACCGGCACCTGGCCGAACAGCCACCAGCCCAGCGCCACGCCGCTCAGGTTGGCCGTAGCCAGCCACAGCGTGGCCAGGGGCGCGGTGCCGGTCACCAGGTCCGCGGCCACGTAGCCCACCGCGGCGGCCGCCCAGGTGCCTGATGCGGCCAGGCGCGGGTAGCGCACCAGCAGGCCCAGCAGCAGCGCATTGGCGGGCCAGAAGGCGGCCATGAAACCCAGGGGCCGGGTCACGATGCCCAGCAGGGAGGCGGCAAAGACCAGCAGTCCGATGGCCGCACACAGGCCCCAGCCCTTCAGCGGGCCGGCGGCGGTGCCGGGGGAGGGGGGGCGAAGCAAAGACGGCATGCGTTGAAGTTCAGGGGGCGCGGGGCGATTTGGACCCACTGTAGCCGCGAAACCCCTCAGCGCCCCAGCGGGGTCTGACCGCAGACGCAGCCGGCAACGGTGGAAAATTGTGTCCGGGCGGCATTTTTCCAGGCACTCAGGCCCCTTGCACGGCAGTGCCAGCCGCCAGAACCACCTGGTTGCGCCCCGATTGCTTGGCCTGGTACAGGGCATCGTCGGCTCTCTTGAACAAGGTGTCCGCAGCGACGGGCGTGTCATGTACCCAGGCCAGGCCGATGCTTACCGTGACGGAAATCTGCGAGCCCTGTGCTTCGATGTGCAGCATGGAGACGCTGGCGCACAGCCGCTCGGCAATCGCCTGGGCCTCCGCCTGTGTCACCGCCGGCAGGTAGACCACGAATTCCTCGCCCCCCATGCGCGCCAGCAGATCCGAGCTGCGCAACTGCCCTTGCAGGCAGCGTGCAAACTCCACGAGCACCCGGTCACCAACAGCATGGCCAAAGCGGTCGTTGATCTGCTTGAAGCGATCCAGGTCCAGCTGGGCGATGGCGCTCTGGGGCGCAAGCCGGGCGGGCAGCCGGGATTCCAGCCAGCGTCGGTTGCCAGTGCCTGTCAGCGGGTCGGTGTGGGCCGCCTGCTCCAGCCGGATCTCGGCGCGTTCATTGGACAATGCCGCCACCATGAGTGCCATGCCGAAGTGGCAGAACATCTGCACGGAGAACGCCCAGGCGAAGCCGGTGGAGCCTGCCGTGCCACCGAGGATGTAGGCGAGCCGCAACGCATAGATGCTGCCGCTCAATCCCAGAAAGGCGGCCATCAGTGCGCGCGAAGGCAGGGGTTCGGTGCGACAGTCGCGCAGTATCTCGAACGTGCAGGCGGCCAGTACCAGCGTAGCCGTGGCGTGAAAGGCCCCTGCGCGCAGCAGGTTCTGGAGGGGAAAACCCGTGGCGATGCCCGCCGCCAGGCATGCCAGTGGCAGCAGCACCACGGCCCGCCAGGGCACTCGCCTGCGCCCGCTGAAGCTGCGCACTCCTGCCCAGAAAAGGGCGTACCCGCCAGTGCCCAAGAGCAGGCTGCCATGGGTCCACATCCACATCGGCAGGGCTGCGCTTTCGCCGCGCCAGGCCAGGATCGCACCCACCGCCAGCATCAGATAGGCCGTAGCCAGCGATGCCAGGCCCTGCGGCCGGCATGAGTGGCGGCGAATGTGGAAGATGCTCAGGGCACCGGCGATGAGGGAGGTGTTGTAGAGAAGAAGAACGGTGGCCAGGTCGAGCTGGAAGTCCATGGAGTCTTGTGCGCAGAAATGTCGCACCGATTATCGAAGGGCTCTGTGACGCCGCCCTGGCAATCGCTTTTCAGCGCGGGCAGGTGCCTGGCGGGCCGAACCTGGCTTCTGGCTACCTGGCGCGCCAGGCTTGCCACCGCTGGCGCCACCGGCGCTTGAGCACCCGGCCCGCGCGCCAGGGCCAGGAAGCGCGCACGCGTTCGAGCAGCGCCGCCTTGGCGCGCATCCAGCGGGTGTACACCCAGGCGAACCAGCGCAGTTGCAGCAGTGCCGGCTGGGTCAGCGTGAACAGGCGGGCGAGTACCGCCGTGCCTGCCAGCTTGGCCACCACGATGATGAGCATGCCCAGCAGCACATGCCCCTGGCCGATGGTCCACAGCGCCAGCAGCTTGATGGGCAGCAGCATCAGCGAAGGCAGGGCAAAGACCAGCACCGCGGCCCAGGGCGGCAGGCCGCGCACGGCGCCCTCGATCCAGCGCAAGCCGGGCCAGCGGCCGATGCGCGCCAGGATTTTCTGCAGCGGCTCCCAGCCCCATTCCTCGAAGACGATGACCAGTGCCAGCAGCCAGCCGGCCAGGTGGCCGATCAGCCGCAGCGGCCACAGCAACAGCTTGCGCAGGATGGGGGGCACGGCGTGTGGGCTGTGGGGCCGGGGCTCAGACGCCGCGCGCCCGGTCGGCCTTGAACTTCGCGCGGAACTGGGCGAAGGTGCCCGCATCCAGCGCCTCGCGCACTTCGCGCATCAGGTTCAGGTAGTAGTGCAGGTTGTGGATGCTGGTGAGCATGGGGCCCAGCATCTCGCCGCAGCGGTCCAGGTGGTGCTGGTAGGCGCGGCTGAAGCCCTCGCGCCCGCCGGCTTCCCACGAGACACCGCTCTTGCCCGCGCAGGCGTGGCAGGTGCAGCTGGTGTCCAGGGGCTGGTGGTCGCTCTTGTGGCGCGCGTTGCGGATCTTGAGGTCGCCGTAGCGCGTGAACATCGTGCCGTTGCGCGCATTGCGCGTGGGCATCACGCAGTCGAACATGTCCACGCCCTGGGCCACCCCCTCGACCAGGTCCTCGGGCGTTCCCACGCCCATCAGGTAGCGCGGCTTGTGCGCCGGCAGCAGGTGCGGGGTGTGCGCCATGATGCGCAGCATCTCGTCCTTGGGCTCGCCCACCGAGACACCGCCCACGGCGTAGCCGGGGAAGTCCATCTCCACCAGCCGCTCGAGCGACTCGGCGCGCAGGTTCTCGTACATCCCGCCCTGCACTATGCCGAACAGGGCGTTGGGGTTGTTCAGGCGGTGGAACTCGTCCTGGCTGCGCCTGGCCCAGCGCAGGCTCATCTCCATGGACTGGCGCGCCTCGCGCTCGGTGGTCAGGTGGCCCTTGGTCTCGTAGGGCGTGCACTCGTCGAGCTGCATCACGATGTCGCTGTTGAGCGTGGTCTGGATCTGCATGCTCACCTCGGGCGACATGAACAGCTTGTCGCCGTTGACCGGGCTCGCGAAGGTCACGCCCTCTTCGGTGATCTTGCGCATGGCGCCCAGGCTCCAGACCTGGAAGCCCCCCGAATCGGTGAGGATGGGCTTGTTCCACTGCTCGAAGCCGTGCAGGCCGCCGAAGCTTTCCATCACATCCAGGCCCGGGCGCATCCACAGGTGGAAGGTGTTGCCCAGGATGATCTGCGCACCCATGTCGTGCAGGCTCTGCGGCATCACGCCCTTGACGGTGCCATAGGTGCCCACGGGCATGAAGATCGGTGTTTGCACCACGCCGTGGTTGAGCGTGAGCGTGCCCCGCCGCGCATGGCTGGTGGGGTCGGTGGTGAGGAGGTCAAACTGCAGCATGGGCCACATTGTCCCAGACCGCACGCCACGGCCCCCGCGGCCCCGAAATGGGTATTGACAGGCCCTGGGTGAGGCCATGGGGTGCGGCGCACCCCGCAGTCTGTACACTGGGTCGCACACAAACGGAAGGAGAACCCCATGTTCAAGATCCTGATTGCCGTGGACGGCTCGGACCTCTCGCTGGACGGTGTGCACCATGCCCTGGGCCTCGTGCGCCAGGGGCTGTCGGCCAGCATCGTGCTGGCCAACGTGCAGGAGCCGGCCACGCTCTACGAGATGGTCACCGCGCGCGATGCCGACCTGATCGCCGCCGCCAGCCTGGAGGCCGGCGAGCACCTCATGGCCCCGGCCCGGGCCCTGCTCGATGCGGCCGGTGTCTCCTACGAAACCGACATCGGCGTGGGCGACGTGGCGCACACCCTGGTGGACATGATCGAGCGCAGCGGTTGCGATCTGGTCGTCATCGGTGCGCGCGGGCAGGGGGCCATCAGCAGTGCCCTGCTGGGCTCGGTGTCCCAGGAAGTGGCCCATGCCAGCCCCGTGCCCGTGACCATCGTCAAGCATGTCGACGTGGCGCGGCAGCTGGAGCCTGAACCGGAGTCGGAAGACGGGACGGCGGACGCCCCGCTCTGACCGCGCGCTGCACCCCGCGCAGATGCGACAAGGGCCGCGTGAGCGGCCCCTTGGCATCATCCCCCGTTCGCTGCTGGCGGCTCAGGCCGCCTTGCGGAAGGGCTGCTCGGCCGCACTGCGCTGCAGCTTGCCGTGCGGCAGGCTGGCCAGGCGCGAGAACATGCGCCGCACATAGCCGTTGACCCACAGGCACTTGTTGAGTTCGTCCACGGGCAGCGGGCCGGACACCACCACGATGTCGTTGGCCATGTCCTGCGCCCCGGCGGCGCGCAGGCGGCGGCGCGTGTTGTTGGCCCAGGACTGGATGCGGGTAGGACTGCCATGCTGGTGCACCTCGCCCGTGTGCGCATCGAAGGCGATGGCCACGGTATCGGTCTTGAGCTTGAACCTGCGCTCACCGGTCACGGCGCTGGGCGCCTCGCGCATGTCGTACAGGTAGTAGCTGCCGGCCTTGAGCTGGTATTGCATGTCCATGGTGGTTCCTCTCTGGGGGCATTGTCGAGGGCGCACCACAGGGCAATCGCAGGGAATGGGGCCGGAAAACGCCTCTTATCGGCGCGTGATCCGTGCTGGCATGCCAGTCGGTGCGCGTGCCATTGTGCGCGGCCCCTCGGCATGTGCAAATGAAACTTGACCGCAATTGCGTAACGGTTTGTGAACGTCCGAAATGCGCCGTCTTCTCACGCGACATGCCAGGCGCGAAGCGCTGCCAACAGCCGTCGAATACCTACGGCCCAGGCCAGGGCAGCCGTGCAAGGGCCGCCCCGCCGCACTGGCTGCGTCCCCCTTCCCGAATGGCGCAGCCATTCGAGAGAAGGGGTGAAGGCGCGCAGCGCCTCAGGGGGATGTACTCTAGAAATCCACCAGGCTCAGTCCCAGGCTGAACACGGTGCGCTTGCGGTTGTAGTCGATCATGCTGTCGCCATAGCCGCTGAACAGCTGGGTGTGCAGGCGCAGGTTGCTTTTGCTGCCCAGGAAGCCCGCGCCCAGGGTCTGCAGCCACTCCAGGCGCAGCGAGCCGCGGTCGCTGTTGGCCAGCGAATGGCGCATCGTCGCGCCCACAGAGTTGTCCTTGTCGTAGTTCCAGAAAGCGGCCAGCTCGGCACGGCCCATGTAGTCGCTGATGCCCGGGTTGTCATCGCTGCCGCTGCTTTCGGGAATGCGCTTCCACAGCCGGGCGCGCACGTTGATGTCGTTGCCCAGCTCCAGCCCCGTCATCAGGTAGGCACGGTTCCAGCTGCGCGACAGCGGCTTGCTCTGGCCGTTGGACTGGTGCACCAGGCCGATGCCGCTGTAGCGCCAGCGCCAGCCGAAGGGCAGCTTGGCATCGGTGGGGTAGACATACATGACTTCCGGCTCATGGTCGGTCGTGCGGAAGGGGCGCGAGAGCTCGGGCGTGAACAGCTGCCAGTACGACTGCTGGGTGTAGCCGAACCACACCGAATCCTTGAGCGTGGGATGGCCCTGCGTGAGCAGGCCCTGCGCCACCTTGGTGCGCACCGACAGCTGGATGCGGTTCTCGGTGCGGCGGTAGGGCGTGGACTCGGTCGCCGAGTTGCCGTCCGCGCCCGAGGTGGGCTGGCGGTTCACGTTGCTGCCGGCCGCCACGGACACCGTGATGGGGCGGTAGCCACGGAAGCTGAAGGTGCCGCAATCGCTGCCCGACTCCAGTTCCCAGAAACGCGACAGGTCACTGTACTGCGGGTCGCGGCAACCTTCGGTGCGCGCCACTTCGATGATGCGGGTGGCGGGCAGCGTCGTGTCCACCGGGGTGGGCACGGCACTGGCCGCCGCGGCCGTGGCCGCAGGTGACTGCCAGGCCTGCTGGCCGGCCCACTGGTCGAAGCAGGCCAGGCGGGCCTGGTTGTCGTCGGACAGCGCGGCGCAGCGGCGCCAGACGGCCTGGTCGCCTGCAGAGGTGCTGCCAGGGGCCATGGCCGGGGTGGGGGTACCTTGTGCGAAAGCTGCACCGGCCGGTGCCAGCACCGCCAGCGCCAGCGCCACCGTGCGGTGGGCCGCCGCCATGCCCGGTGCACTCGCCTGTGCAGGACGAAGGAAGGGGAGAGAGGTGCTGTGAGCTTGTTGCATGTGCCTGGTATTTCTTGCCGCGATGGCAGTGGGCGATCTGGCTGGGCCAGGCCGCTGGGTTTCTTGCCGGTGCCCATTTTTCCAGAGACGGGCCGCCGCCGGATGTCGTTGGCGATCTTGACCTACATGCGGGTGTTGTGTGTGCGCATCATGGGGATGCGGCGTCGCTGCTGGCCTTGGCCTTCGCTGCGAACTCCGCGCGCAGCGCCTTGAGCTTTTCGCGTGGGTCCTCGCGCACGGTGGTGCGGTCCAGCCCCATCTCGGCGATGAAGCGGCTGGGGCGGGCCTGCACCATCTCGCGGCCCTTCTTGCGCCGCTTGGTCCAGCTCACGGCCAGGGTGCGCTGCGCGCGGGTAATGCCCACGTACATCAGGCGGCGCTCTTCCTGCAGGCGCTGCTGCGTGTCCTCGGCCACGACCTTCTGGCGGCCCTCGTCGTCGTCGAGCTTGAAAGGCAGCATGCCCTCGGTCACGCCGACCAGGATCACGTGCGGCCACTCCAGCCCCTTGGAGGCATGCAGGGTCGAAAGCACGACCATGTCCTGCTCCTTTTCGCGCTCCGAAATGGTGGACAGCAGGGCAATGGTCTGCGAGACCTCGAGCAGGCTCTTGGTCTCTGCGGCCACGGGCGTGCCCGAGGTGTCGTCGATCTGGCCGCCCGCGCGCTGGGCCATCCAGTCGCAGAACTCGAGCACGTTGGTCCAGCGCGCGGCGGCCACGGTCTCGCTGTCCTCGCCGTCGTACAGGTGCTGCTCGTAGCCGATCTCCTTGAGCCACTCGCCCAGGAAGGCGCGCGAGGCTTCGGCGCCGTGCGTGTGGCGGGCGCGGTACTCCAGGTCGTTGATGTAGCGGCCGAACTCATGCAGGCTTTCGAGCGCCCGCTTGGGTACCGCTGCCGGCAGCATGTTGTTGAACAGCGCCGCGAACATGCTCTGCTTGTGCTGGGTGGCAAAGGCCCCCAGCGAGCCCAGCGTGGTGTGGCCAATGCCGCGCTTGGGGCTGGTGATGCAGCGCAGGAAGGCCGGGTCGTCGTCGTTGTTGATCCACAGCCGGAACCAGGCACACAGGTCCTTGATCTCCGCGCGGTCGAAGAAGCTCGTTCCGCCCGACACCTTGTACGGGATGTTCACGCGGCGCAGCGCCTTCTCGAAGGGCTTCGCCTGATGGTTGGCACGGTACAGGATGGCGAATTGCTTCCAGTCCGGCTGCGGGTTGGCGGCGGCGCGCAGGCTCAGGATGCGCGCCACGGCGCGCTCGGCCTCATGCTCCTCGCTGTCCGCGTCGATCACGCGCACCGGCTCGCCCTCGCCCAGTTCGCTGAACAGCGTCTTGGGAAACAGCTTGGGGTTGGGGCCGATCACGTTGTTGGCCGCGCGCAGGATGGCGCTGGTGGAGCGGTAGTTCTGCTCGAGCTTGATCACCTGCAGGCTCGGGAAGTCGATGGGCAGCTTGCGCAGGTTGTCCAGCGTGGCGCCGCGCCAGCCGTAGATGGACTGGTCGTCGTCGCCCACCGCCGTGAAGCGGGCACGCTCGCCCACCAGCAGCTTGAGCAACTCGTACTGCGTGGCGTTGGTGTCCTGGTATTCGTCGACCAGCACATGGCCGAGCAAGGCCCGCCACTTGGCGCGCACCTCGGGGAAGTCGCGCAGCAGGCGCAGCGGCATGCCGATCAGGTCGTCGAAGTCCACGCTCTGGTAGGCCGCCAGGCGCTCCTCGTAGCGGGTCATGAGCACGGCGATACTGCGCTCGTTGTCGTCCGCAGCCTCGGCCAGCGCCTGCTCGGAGGTCAGGCCCTTGTTCTTCCAGGCGCTGATGGTCCACTGCCACTGGCGCGCCGTGGCCATGTCGACCGTGCCGCCCGCGGCGTCCTTGAGGATGCCGGTCACATCGTCCGAGTCGAGGATGCTGAACTGGGGCTTGAGGCCGAGCACCGACCCGTCCTCGCGCACCATGCGCACGCCCAGCGCGTGGAAGGTGCAGATCAGCACATCCTTGGCACGCCGCCCGATGAGGCTTTTGGCGCGCTCGCGCATTTCGGAGGCGGCCTTGTTCGTGAAGGTGATGGCCGCAATGCGCTTGGGATCGAGCCCGCGCTCGATCATGTGCGCGATCTTCTGCGTGATCACCCGCGTCTTGCCCGAACCGGCACCGGCCAGCACGAGGCAGGGCCCGTCGGTGTAGTGGACAGCCTGGAGCTGGGCGAGGTTGAGACCGAAAGACATGGGGGAGGCAGCGACCGGGGAGGGGTGACGCGCATGCGCCGAAGGCGCGCGGCGTGGTTTGCAGCAGGGGAGTGGCAGATCATACCTTGGGCACCTCTCGGGCCCTGATGTGAACAATTGGCAACAGAAAGGTCAACTACTGTCACAAAACCTGACTGATACGGTTTTGTACTGGTTGCGAATGGAGTGCTCACTTAAACTGACCAGTTGCACCCTGCACTGCGGAGTATTTTGCGTGAAGACCAATCTGAAGGGGGATCTGGCGACCGGCCTGCTGGCCCCTGCATTGCGCACCCGGTTTTCCGAGTTGTTCGGGGTCGCGGCCCGCAAATCCGTCTTTGCCTGGCGCGAATCGCCGCTGGAGCAAGCCCAGGTGGCGGTGCTCGACGTGTCGTCGAACCTGGTGCGCCTGCAGCCTTTACCGCCCTGCGTGATCTGGATCGGGCGCGAGCAGGCCGCCGCGCGCTTTGCCGACGCCTGGGTGGGACGCCTGCCGCAGGACTACACCGTGGCCGACCTGATCGACATCCTGGACCGCGCAGCCGTCTTCCTGCTGGACTGGAAGGCACGCCGGCCCGCTGCGCCAGCCGTGGTCGCCGTGGCGGCGCAACCTGCGGCCATTCCTCCGGTGGTCCCTGTATCGACACCGTCGCGTGCATTTGCCCACAGCACCATCCAGCCCACACCCCCTGCGGCCGCTGGCACAGCCGCCATGGCCGCAGCCCAGGGCAGCCGCTACCGGCTGGGGGCCTGGGTGTTCCTGGGGCCGCCTTTCGACAGCTCCGGCTGCATCAGCGCACTGGCCTTGCTCGCGCGCCAGCCCGTGACCGCGCAGCAATTGCACGTCCACAGCGGCCTGGCCCCGGCGCAACTGGCCGAGCTGCTCAAGGAGCTGGCGCGCCGCAAGGTGCTGCAGGTGATCGCGCCCGCGCAGCCGGTGGCGCCCTCGTCAACTGCTGCCGAATCCCGCCGCCCGGCACCAGTGAACAAAGGCCTGGTGCGCCGCCTCTCCCACTGGATCAGTGGTGCCAGCCGGCCATGACCTCCCCTGCAATGACCTATTCCAGCATTTCCCCCATGCCGCGCATCGCCTTCATGGGGCCCATGGGCGTGGGCAAGACCACGGCCATCCGCGCGCTGTGCGGCGATGACATGGTGGCATCCGACGTGCCCAACCTGGACCGCCAGTCCCACGCCAAGGAATTCACCACCGTGGGCGCCGAGTTCGGTCAGATCGACCTGGGTGATGGCGAGTTCGTGCAGGTCTGCGGCTGCCCGGGGCAGGACCGCTTCGACTTCCTGCGGCAATGGGTGGTGTCCGCCTCGGTGGGCGTGTTCGTGATGGTCGACGTGAACGCGGCCGATGCCGTACACGCAGCCGGTGCTTTGCTGGCCGAGGCCGCAGCGGCCGAAACCCCGCCCCTGGCCCTGGTGCTGAGCGCCCGCCCGGCGTCTACCGCGGCCACCCAGGCCTTCGCCGATGGCCTGCAGGCTGCCGGCCATGGCGTGGTGCCCGTGCTCCAGGTCGATGTGCGAAAGCGTGCCGATGTGCTGCAGGCCCTGAGCGTGCTGGTGTCGATGTTGTCCCTTCGCAGTGAATCCCCATGAAAAGCAGTGCCCCCCTGATTTCCGATGCCCTGGCCGAGACGGCCCTGCGGGCCCTCGAAACCCATGCGGCCCCCATCAGCGGCCTGCAGCTGGCCTTGCTGGCCACGCCCGACGGTTTCGAGATCGCCTGCCTGCGCAACCGCAGCGACCTGCAGGCGGGCCGCCTCTCGGCCATGGCCAGCTCGCTCATGGCCATGGCCCGCGCCGTGGGCCGCGAGATCCAGAGCCCGCAGTGCAAGCGCCTGACCTTCGAGGCCGAGGGCAGCACCGTGGTCTTCCAGGCCATCGATGCGCCCGTGCCCTGCATCCTGTGCCTGGTACTGGGCAGCGATGCCTTGCTCGGCCGTGCCCTGTGGGCCGCCGGCGAAGTGATGCAGGACATGTCCCGGGCCTGAGCCCCCGCACGCGATTTCCGGGCGCGGGCGTTCATTGGCAGCCTGCGCCCACTCCTCTTTCCAGCCAGTGTGAACGAACAACAAGGAACCGAAAATGGCGAGCATCAATGAATCCCTGAACCAACTACTGGCCGTGGAGGGCGCGCTGTGCGCTGCCGTCGTGGACAGCGGCAGCGGCATGCTGCTGGGCAGCGCAGGCACCGGGGTGGACATGGAGCTGGCCGCCGCCGGCAACACCGAGGTCGTGCGCGCCAAGAACAAGACCATGAAGGCGCTGGGCCTGGAGGACACCATCGACGACATCCTGATCACCCTGGGCAAGCAGTACCACATCATCCGCCCCATGGCCTCCAAGGAAGGCATCTTCATCTATGTGGTGCTCGACAAGGCCCGCTCCAACCTGGCCCTGGCCCGCCGCAAGGTGCAGGACATCGAGAAGCTGATCGAATTCTGACGGAGCGCACCGGCACGCGCTTTCCTGCGGGAAACCCCGCTGTCCCAGGTCTGTAGGCACTTTGATACTGCATGGACCAACGAGACAAGCCTGAAAGGCCGTGCCATGCCGACCAAGAGCCCTGCGCCATCGCGCTCCATCGCCACCACCACGCGGCAGCGTGCATGGTGGAATGGAGCGTTTCTTCTTCTGGGCGCACTGGTGGCGACCAGCCTGGCCGCGCTGCCCGCCCGCGCGCAGATCGGCAGCACCGCGCCCGTACGCATCGGCGTGGTCGGGCCGTTCACCGGGGCATCGGCCGATTTCGGCGTGCCCATGCTCAACGGCATCCGCATGGCGGTGGATGAGATCAATGCCGGTGGCGGCTACCTGGGCCGGCCGCTGGAACTGGTGGTCAAGGACGACGCCGCCAACCCCGACCAGGGGCGCAAGGTCTCGCAGGACCTGCTGGCCGAGAAGGTCGTCGCCACCATCGGCTTTTGCAACACCGGCGTGGCCATGAAGGCCATTGACCTGTTCCAGGAGGCCAGGTCGCCGCTCATCGTGCCCTGCTCCTCGGGCACGGCCGTCACGGCCAAGTACCCGCCGGCCGAGAGCTACATCTTCCGTGTGCAGGGGCGCGACGCGCTGCAGGCCCCCTTCATGGTGGAAGACATCGTCAAGCGCGGCTGGGACAAGGTGGCCATCTTCGCCGACAAGACTGGCTATGGCGAAGGCGGCTACAACGACGTGGTGGCGGCGCTGGCCGCCAAGAACCTGAAGCCCGTGCACGTGGCGCGCTTCGACCTCGGGGTGAAGGACCTCACCGCCGAGCTGACGGCCGCGCGCAGTGCCGGTGCCAACGTGGTCTTCAGCTACACCGTGGGGCAGGAGAACGCCGTCATCGCCAATGGCAAGAAAACCCTGGGCTGGAAGGTGCCGCAGGTCGGGCCGTGGACCCTGTCGTTCCCGTACTTCCTCGACGGCGCGCGCGATGCGGCCGAAGGCGCACTCATGGTGCAGACCTTCATCGCCGAGCCCAGCAACGAGCGCCGTGCCTCCTTCCTGTCGAGCTACACGCGCAAGTTCCAGCGCAAGCTGGCCGTGCCCATGGCAGCGGCCAATGCCTACGACGCCACCTATTTGCTGATGTACTCCTTCCTCGGCATCCGGGACGGCAACCTCAACGGCCCGGCGCTCAAGGAGTCGCTGGAGGGCAAGATGAAGACCTACTACGGCGTGGTCGCCACCTACGACAAACCCTTCAGCGCCGCCGACAAGGACGCCATCACGCGCAACATGCTGGTGATCGGCGCGGTGAAGAACGGCGCCATCACCTTTGCCTACCCCGAGGATGCCAAGCGCAACCTGATCATCCAGCGCAAGCAATGAGCAACAGGCCGGCGGCTTCGCCGCTGGCGATGCCACCCGCCTGACTCTGCGCTGACGGTGCGGCCCTGCACGGCGCAGGCCGCCCGACAATATCTCCCGTGCTCTCCGTCCTGCTCGTCACCTTCCCCTTCTTCGCCCTCGTGCTGTGCGGCTACCTGGCCGCCCGGCGTGGCGTGCTGCCGCAGCCTGCCATTCCGGGGCTCAACGCCTTCGTGCTGTACTTTGCGCTGCCCTGCATGCTGTACCGCTTCGGCGCCAGCACGCCCATCGCGCAGCTGCTGGACCCGGCCGTGGCCGGTGTCTACGTGCTGTGCGCGCTGGTGATGGTGGCGGCCACGGTGGCGCTCACGCGGCGCGGGCGCATCGGCTGGAACGATGCGGCCTTCGGCGCGCTGGTGGCCGCCTTTCCCAACACCGGCTTCATGGGCGTGCCGCTGCTCGTGGCGCTGCTGGGCGCCCAGGCCGCCGGCCCGGCCATCGTCACCATCGCTGTGGACATGCTGGTCACCAGCTCGCTGTGCATCGCCCTGTCGCGCATGGACGGCGCGGGCACGCACGGCGTGGGCGTGGCGCTGCGCAATGCCTTCAAGGGCATGGCCACGAACCCCATGCCCTGGTCCATCGCGCTCGGTGCGCTGGCCTCGGCCCTGCATTTCAAGCTCCCGGGCCCGGTGGACCGCACCGTGGCCATGCTGGCCGATGCGGCGTCGCCCGTGGCGCTGTTCACCATCGGTGCGGTGCTGGCGCGCTCGCAGATGAACCAGCACGAGCAGGTACCCACGCGCGAATACGTGCCCGTGGCATTGGCCAAGCTGCTGGTGCACCCGGTGTTGGTCTGGGCAGCAGGCACGGCGGCCATGGCCGCCGGCGTGCCGCTCACGCCGTTCGCGCTCACCGTGCTGGTGCTGGTGGCGGCCCTGCCCAGCGCCAGCAATGTCTCGCTGCTGGCCGAGCGCTTTGGCGCCAACAACGGGCGTGTGGCGCGGATCATTCTGGTGTCGACGGCGCTGGCGTTTTTGAGTTTTTCAGGAGCAGTGGCGCTGCTGACCTGAGTCCGCTACAAAGCAAAACAGCCCACCGAGGTGGGCTGTTTTGTTGTCGGGCCGGCGAGATCAGTTGACGAAGGCTTCGCTGTTCTGGATCTGTGGGGCCCTCAAGGCAGCAGGTTTTTGCTGACTTTGAACCGGTGCGTCGCGACCCAGATTGGGCGGAACCGTCGTGTCCTTGTCCTGCAGCATTCCACGCAGCTTGTGCAGGCTTTCCTGGAAGCTGCCTGCAAGCCGATCCGCTTCTTCGCGGTTGTTGATGATGTACGGCGTGATGCTGATCAGCAGCTCGGTCTTGGTCTTCGTCTTGCTGGTGGTTCCAAACAAACCTCCCACAATGGGAATGTCCTTGAGCACCGGCACGCCGACGACGCCGTTTTCAGTCCTGTTCTCGATCAGACCCGCCAGCAGGATGGTCTTGCCGTCTTCAATGGTGGCATCCGTGGTGACCTTGCGCTTGAGAAAGCTGGGGTACTTGGCTCCGCCAGCATCCAACTGATCGCCCAGGCTGCTGACCTCCTGTGAAATGCTGAGGGTCAGCCTTCCAGTCGAGGTAATGCTGGGCTTGACTTCCAGCAAGATGCCAGTCGGACGGTATTGCACCGAGTTGGAGGTGGAGAACGAGTTGGTGAGCAGGCCGCTACTGGGGGTGGACACGGTCTGGGTAATGACGGGAACCTCGCTACCGACTTCAATCTTGGCGACCTTGCCATCGCTGGCAAGGACATGGGGTGCCGACAGGATGTTCACATTGGTGTCCCGGCCCAGTACGTTCAAGAGGCCGATGACCTGGCCGGCACTTCCAAACACGGCGTAGTTGAGGCCCGTGGAAGTGCCTGTCACCCGGGGAGTGGAGCCAACGATAGGTGTTGAGGTGCTTGATCCAACGGCAGATGTGTTCACACCCGTTGGGCCAATGGCACCGTCCAGGCCGAGAAAACCTGGCCAACTTTTACCCCCCGTGGTCAACGCAGACTTGATCCACCACTCCACGCCGTATTGCAGTGCATCGGTCAACGTCACTTCGGCCACCATCACTTGAACCATCACTTGGCGGGGCGAAGAGTCCAGACGCTCCAGCACTTTGCGAACCTGTTGGTAGTCCTGTGGCGAGGCGCGCACGATCAGCGTGTTGGTTTCCGTATCCGCAATCACTTGCACCGATCCGCCCAGACCAGGCGCGGTGCCCGTCGTTCCTTGCGAAGGCGTGTTGCCCCGCTCGATGGTGCGGGCAGCAGAGCTGTTGTTCTGGTTGTTGGTACCCGATGCGGCACCAGCCAGTCCGGTGTTGGTCCCCGTTGCGCCGCCAGAGGAGCCAAATGCCGTTCCCGTTGCCGACGACAACCCCGCTGCCCCCGTGTTCGCATTGTTCTGCGTAGGCGCCGACCCGCCAAAGATCTGCGTCACCAGGCTCGCCAGATTCGCCGCATTGCCATTGGCCACCGGGTACACATGCACGAACGAGCCCAGCCCATTGCGCGGCTCGGCGTCCAGTGTCTTGATCCACTGCTCGGCCGTCTGCAGCAGGGCCGGGTTGGCCGCAGCCACCATCACGGCGTTCATGCGCGCCACGGGCAGGAAGAAGGTCTTGGTGGCGTCGGTGCCGGGCTTGTTGAAGATGCCCGAGGTCTTGAAGATCGCGTCGAGCTCCTTGGCCACGTCGGCCGCCTCGCTGTGCGCCAGCGGGAACAGCTTGATCTGCACCTGGCTCACGTAGTCCGAGTCCAGGGTCTTGACCATCTCGACGATCTTCTCGACGTTGGCGGCCTTGTCCACCACGATCAGGTAGCGGTTGGAGGGGTCGTTGGTGATGGCCGCCTGCGAGCCGACAAAGCCGCGCAGCGTGTTGGCCAGCTGGTTGGCCTGCACGAACTGCACCGGGATGATCTGCATCACCGACGAGGCCGCGCCCACGCCCGGGCCCAGGCCGGCGTCGCGCACGGCGTTGGTGTCGCGCAGCACCTTGTAGAGCTTGCCCTGGCGCACGATGGAGATGTTGCTTGCCGCGAGCGCCGTCTCCAGCGTGCTGTAGATGTCGGCCATGCTGATGGCGCCGGTGCTCTTGAGCGTGACGCGGCCCTGCACGGTGGGGTCGATCACATAGTCGAGCTTGAGCACTTCGCCGAGCACGACCTGGATCACCTCGTAGATGTCGGCATTGTCGAACTTGAGCGTCACGCCCGGGTTGGGCGTGTTGGACAGCACCGCGCCAGGGTTGCCGCCAGCGGGCGTGGTGGCTGCCACAGCGCCGGGTGCGGGCATGGCCAGGGGGGCGGGCATGGTGGGCGCTGCTGCAGTACCGGGTGGGGTGGGCTGTGCCGCTGGTGACGCGGCCGGAGCGGCCACGGCGCCGCCTGCCTGCGGTGCCTGGATCGTGATGCCGGGCATGCTGAAGCCGCCGGGCACGGGGGTGCCGCCGCCGCTGGGCACTGCGGGCATGGGCTGGCCCGTGAAGGGGTTGATCGGTGGCTGCTGGGCCATCACCAGGTGCGTTGCCGTCAGCGTGGGCAGGAGCGCAATGCTCACAGCGGTCAATTTGCGCAGCATGGGAGGAATGGATTTGTTCATTGCAGTCTTCTGAAATTCAGCAGTTCGGCTGGGTTTCGATTTATTTTCGGGCGGCTGCCGCAGGCGCAGCAGGGGCGGCGGCCTCGGGCAGCGGCTTCATGTGCAGGCCCGAGAAGCGCGCCACGACGTGCAGTTGCTGGCCGCCGCGCTGGGTGTCGTCCACCACCTTGATCTCGACCTTGTCCATGACCAGCAGCTTGGGCGACTGCGCCAGGGCGATCTGCAGGCGCGGCAGCTGCTGGGGCACGCCGTTGAAGCGCGCCGTGAGCGACATGCGCGAGACGCTGCCCTTGGGCGCGTCCGAGAACTCCGACAGGTCGATGTTGTCGAAGTACAGCCCCTGCAGCAGCTTGGTCACCTGCTGCTGCATGGCGTTGACGGACTCGGTGATGTCGTTGGCCACGAACAGCTGCTCCTGGATGGGCGTGTAGCTGCCGCCCACCTGCTCGCTGTTGGCCTGGACCTTCTTGTCGAGGTCGAGGGTGTTCTGGTTGCTTTCCAGCAGCGTCTGCAGGTCGCTGGCCTGCTCGCGGTGCTCCAGGTAGCCCGTGAGGCGCTGGTCCACCAGGGCCGCGATCAGCAGCAGCACGACGACGGGAAAGGCAAAGTACTTGATGCCGTGGGCGGCATGCACCCGCTTGAGATCGCGCTTCATCATGGTTGGGATGCCCCCGATGCGGGTGGCTTGGCCGGTGCTGGAACAATGGGTTTGGGTGCTTCCTTGCGCGCCTGCAGGTGGATCTGCGGGGTGCTGGCGGCCAGGTACTCCGGCACGGGGAAATCGGTCCAGGCGCCGAAGCCGGCCAGCGGCCGCTCGTGCAGCCATTTCACGCTGCCTTCGTTGCCCTGGCCTGCCAGTGCGACGACGCCATTGTCGGAGCTGAAGTACTGCAAGGTGGCGGGCGGCGGTGGGAAATACGCAACCAATTGCGAGAACGGGCCCAGCGCGGACGGCGCCTCGCGCGCCGTGTTGACCGCCTGCACCGCGTCGGCCATGCGCAGCGTGCGGGCCTTGAGCAGCTTGGCGGCTTCCACCTTGGGCAGGTCCTTGCGAACGCGGTCGCGGCCCTCCTCGATCTGGCGCACCAGCCGGCCGTCGTGCCAGACCATGAGCGCCAGCCCCGCCAGGCCCACGGCACCCAGCCCGAGGCTGAACACCTTGAGCGCCTGCACCATGTCGTTGTGCGTGTGGCGCACGATGATGCCGCCCTGGTCCGAGCGCCAGAGCTTTTCGAGCAGGTCGCTGTGCGACGCCGCTGGCAGCACGTGGTGCTGGTAGTCGGCCCAGGTCTGCGGCTCGGCCGCGTAGCCCTTGGGCGTGGTCAGCTGCACCGGGCGGCCAGGGGCGGCATCAGCAGGCGCGCCCAGCGCGGCCAGCTCCATCTGCAGGGTCTGCGCCAGGTGTTCGTGGGTGTCGGCCGCGTCGAGCACACGGGTGCGCAGCATGGTGCCGTTGGCCGCGTAGACATGCAGGTACTGGTCGGAGGCATCGGTCTCGACCACGGCGCGCAGCGAGGCGGGCTGCTTGGCGGCGATGCGCTGGAACAGCTGTGCGCGGGCGTACAGCTCCACCAGGGCCAGGCGGCAGGCGCTGCTGATGCGCTCGATCTCGGTCACCCAGTCCTTGTGCATCCACATCAGCGATGCGCCCTCGGCACCGCCGAAGGCGTCCACCTGCGTGCGCGTGTCGCTGGCCGGGAAGGGCAGCGAAGGGGGGGCGCCCGCCCCCTGGGTATTGGGCGGAACGATGCCCAGGATGTCGCCGGCCAGCACCCAGTGCGCGCGCGTGCCTGCCGGAATTTTCCAGCGCGTCACGTTGTCGGCGAGCTGCTGCTGCAACTGCGACGAGAAACCATCACCTTCGGGCAGGGGCACCACGAGCTCATGCGCACGCTTCCAGCCCAGCAGCCCGCGGTAGAAATGCAGGATGCACAGGCTGTGCGGTGAGAGGGAGAGCACCAGCTGGTGCCGCCAGCTGGCTGAGGGGGAGAAATTGCGCATCGGTTGAGGTTTCAATCTGATCGGGATGTTCTTTTCGGGGCAGCCTTCGGGTGTCGGTCACAGGGTTGGCGGTTGTCAGCGGGCGCTCACATCGACCACGGAATCCACCACGCTGAACCTTCCACCCTGCTGGACCAGGGTTGCCACCAGCGCTGCGCCGGTGGGCCGAGGTCCGCCCAGGCGCAACCGCGCCGTGACGGCCGTGGGCGGGCCCGCCATGTCGGCCGCGATCAGCCCCGTGCCGTTGGTCCATTGCTGGGCCAGCGCTGCCGTGATGGGGGTGCCTGAGCGGCGCATGGTGGCCAGCCGCTGCAGGTGGTCGTCCGTGAGATTGCCCAGGGTCCGCAGCAGCACGATGGGGGTGGTGTCCAGCCGCACCTTGCGGTTCCTGGTGCCAACCACCAGCAGGTCCTGCAAACCCACGGGAACCTGGGTGGTGCCACCCCGCACCAGGGGGCGCGGTATCTCGTTCCAATCCAGCAATTCTCGCATGCTTGAAAATCCGGCCGTTCCGCGCGCGTCCATCACCCGGTTCTTGAACTCCATGGTCAGCAGCGCCAGCTCGCGCGCACGCGGCGGGGCCGTGCCCAGCAGGGCGAACAGCCGCTCCCACTCCTGGGCGGTCAGGTCGTTGGCATCGGGCAGGCCGCTGGCGTCCTGCAGCTCGGCCGTGAACGGCTGTCGGCCCAGCGTGGCTTCGTAGCGGGCCGTGGGCGTGGTACCGGCGGCAGCCGCCCCGG
>NZ_AKJX01000026.1 GCF_000276605.1 Acidovorax sp. CF316
CCCGCCAGTGGCTCGACGAGCGCATGGACGCGGGCGACACCAGCGAGCGCCGCCGTGCCGCGGCCCTGCGGCCCTTCGTGGCCCAGGCGGACTGGCTGCTGGACATCCACTCCATGCACGAGCCCTCGGCGCCACTGCTGCTCACCGGCATCCAGCCGCGCAACCTGCAGCTGGCGCGTGCCATGCGCTCGCCCGAGCACATCGTGGTCGACGCCGGCCACAAGGATGGCGTGCGCATGCGCGATTACGGGCGCTTCGGTCTGGGCGATGCACAGGGGGAGGACACCCGCTCCCTGCTCATCGAGTGCGGCTTCCATGGCGACCCGGCGAGCCGCGCCGTGGCGCAGGACCAGTGCGTGCGCTTCCTCGAACAAGCGGGCGTGCTCGGTGCCCACGCACTCGCGCAGCAACTGCCCGGCTGGCGCCTGCCCGACGCGCCGCGCCAGTGGGCGCTCGAAGTCACCGGGCCGGTGGTGGCCACCAGCAGCGCCTTCCGCTTCGTGGAGCCGTACACCGGCCTCGAAGTGATCGAGAAGGCCGGCACCGTGATCGGCGACAACGACGGGGTGCCCGTCACCACGCCGTACGACGACTGTGTGCTCGTCATGCCCTCGGTGCGCCAGGCGCGCGCGGGCGTGACGGTGGTGCGCTACGCCACGCGCAGGCCCCTGTAGCCGGGGTCAGCGCGGACGCCGGCGCTTCCACCAGAGCCAGACCCCGGTGATGCCCATGCCTGCCAGCACCAGGCCGCCCACGGCGATGAGCGCTTCCAGCAGCACACCGCCGAGCACGCCGGTGTGCAGGGGGTAGATGACTGCCGTTGCGCGCGCCCCGGGGTCCAGTTCGTTCCAGCGGTGGGTGGCCAGCACCTCGCCGGTAGCGGGGTGCAGCCACACCGAGCTCAGCCCATTCGGGTGCGGGTCGTCCGCGAGCCGAAGGCGCACGCGCAGCGGCCGGTCGGCCTGTGCCGGCACCTGCACATAGCCGATGGGCGCACCTGGAAACTGCGCCTGCGCCCGGGCCACCAGGCTGTCGAGCGGCAGCGCGCGGGCCGATGCGGAGCCCTTGGGCAGCGTCGGCGCCTTGGTCGGCTCGGCGCCGCTGAGCGTGGTGACGAATCCGCCGAGGGGCCGCCAGGCCATCCAGGCCCCGCTGGCCACCGACACCGCGATGAGCAGCCCCAGGGCCGCACCGCCCACCCGGTGCAGGTCGAAGAAGGCGCGCAGCAGGCCCTTGTCCAGCACGATGCGCCAGGACGGCGGCCAGCGCCGAGGCCACCAGAGGACCAGGCCGGTGACGAGCAGGAACAGATAGCCGAGCGCCACCCAGGCCAGGATGGCCTTGCCCGTGTCCTGCCACCACAGCGAGCTGTGCAGCTTGAACAGGGCGTTGACGAAGCCCTCGGTCTCACCCCGGCGGCCCTGCTCCAGGCCGGTGGCCGGGTCGAAATAGACCGTGCCGCGCCAGGGGCCGTTGACCAGCACCCACAGGCTCTCTCCCGACTCGCGTGCGGGCCGCATTGTGAAGCTGCCCTTGGGCCACTCGGCTTGGAGCTTTTGCAGCACATCCTGCAGGGCGGCATCGGGCGAGCCGACGCCAGCCTGCGCTCCGGCACGGAACAGTTCAGGGTGCAGCCAACGGTCGAGCGGCTGCGCCACCACGAGCACGGCCCCGGTCAGCCCCGACAGGATCAGCACCCAGCCCAGACTGAGCGCGGTCCAGCGGTGTACCCGCAGCCAGAGTTGGCGCAGCCGCTGCATGTCAGCGCGCGCCCTTGGTCACCGGCATCAGAATGCGAGGCGACCTTGCACGTACAGCATGCGCGGCGCGCCGACCATGCGGCCGGGGTTGCCGTCCACATTGCGCGTGTAGTAGCGCTTGTCGGCCAGGTTGTTCATGCCCACGGCAATGCTGCTGCCCTTGTAGCCGGGCACCTTCCAGTCGGCCTGGATGTTCCACAGGCGAAAGCCCGGGATGCGGCCCAGGCGGGCGTCGGCGGGTTCGGCGAAGGTGTTGGCCGCATCGGCGTACTGCGCGCTCTGGTGCGTGCTGGCCAGGTTGAAGGCCCAGTCGCCGAGCTGGTAGCGTGCGCCCAGCGTGTCGGTGTTGCGCGAGTAGAAGGGCACGTCCAGGCCGGCCGTGGTGCCCGACTTCTGGATCGCCTTGGTGTAGCTGTAGTTGGCGTACACGTTCAGGCCCGCCAGTGCGCTGGCCTTGTCGAAGCTGTAGTCGATGGCGGCCTCGATGCCCTCATGGCTGGTGGCGCCGATGTTCTGGAAGGTGGCTGGCGTGATGCCGGGCACCTGCAGGATCTGGTTGTCGAAGCGGATCTTGAAGGCCGTGAGTTCGGCGCGGATCTGCGGGGTCTGCCAGCGCGCACCCACTTCGGCGGTCTTGGCCAACTCGGGCTTGAGCGGGTTGGTGGCCGTCTGCGAATTGAGCTGGATGTTCTGCACCGGGCCGAACGAGGTGCCGTAGTTGGCGAACAGCGTGAGCGCCGGGTTCACCAGGTAGGCCACGTTGAGCGAAGGCAGCGCCTTGTTGTTGGTGGTGTCGAAGCGCTGGGTGGAGGCACGGTCCTCGCGGTTCGTCTCGATGTGCTCGAAGCGCACGCCCGGCGTCACGCGCCAGGCACCGAAGGCGATGCGGTCATCGATGTAGACGGCGTGCGCGTCGGTGGCATTGTCGAAGCGGGTGGTGACGCTGTTCGCGCCCGTGGCGATGGTCTGGTTGTAGGCCCGGTCGTTGCCGCGCTCGCGCAGGAAGCGGTAGCCGGCCGTCACGTCGTGCGTGGTGGCGCCCAGTTGCACGCGCTGGGTGTAGCGCGGCTCGATGCCCAGCACCTCGTAGTCGCGTGGCTGGTGCGCCAGCTGTGTGCTGGTGGCGTTGATCAGCGTGCTCTTGCGCGTGCTGTCGTTGTAGTAGGCGCGCACCTCGAACTCCTGGTTGTCGGAGATCGTGTTGATGTAGCCCAGGTCGAGGCCCTTGCGCTCGCCATTCCAGTAGTCGGTGGGGCGCGTGTTCTGGAAGGGGTTGGCGTTGAACTGCGCCACCGTCAGGCCGCCGGGCGTGCGCGAGTTGACGTCGTAGTAGGAGACCTTGCCGTAGACCTCGGAGCTGCCGGTCAGTTCGTAGCGGAACTTGAAGGCCAGGTCGTTGACCTTCTCGTCGCTGCCCTGGCGCCAGCTGCTGCCGGTCATGCCCGAATACAGAAGTGCCAGGCCCAGGCCGTTGTCCAGCTGCGAGCCCAGGAAGGTGCTGTACTGTGTGTTGTCCTGGCCGCCTTCGCTGTAGTGGTTGTGGCGCACGGTCACGTCACCCGTGAGGCCGGGCTTGGAGGGGATGGCGCGGCTCGTGAAGTTGATGATGCCACCCACGTTCTGCGGGCCATAGCGCACGGCACCACCACCGCGCACCACGTCGATGGACTCGATGTTGTTCAGGCTCACCGGCGCGAACGAGAGCTGGGGTTGGCCGTAGGGCGCCACCGCCAGCGGCACGCCGTCGAGCAGGATGGTGGAGCGCGGGCTGTAGCGCCCGGTCAGGCCGCGCACGCCGATGTTCAGCGAGATCGCGCTGCCCGCGGTGCCCGAGTTCTCGGTGGCCTGCACGCCAGGGATGCGGCGCAGGACTTCGCCGATGTTGGCCGCGCCCGTGCCGTCGATCTTTTCCTTGTCCACCACGGTGCGGGCGCCCGCGAAATTCTTCACGCTGTTCTGCAGGCCTGTGCCGAGCCAGCTGCCCGTGATCTGGATGGTTTCCAGCGCCGGCGAGGCGCTGTCGCCCGCAGGCGACGCATCTTGCGCATGCAGTGCCAGCGGCGCGCCCAGCCAGGCCAGTGCGACGGCTGCGGCGCAGCGGGTGAGCTTCGGTGTCAAAGCGGGTGCCTTGGTGTGTCGTGTCGTCATGTGAATTTCCCCGGTGCGGTGTGGTTCTGTGCCGGTCACGGGCGGGTGCTTTGCATGCACCGCGCGAGACCGGCTGGAAACCTGTTCTTACAATGTCAATGATAGTAATTATCATTCATGCATCCAAAATATGCGCCCCGCCCAGGGCGCTCGCTGCGCTGCAGGGCGGGATCGGCCAGGGCTTGCGTGCTGACTGTTGCGTGTGCGCATCAGGTCCGCGCGGCCCGGCTGGGTGCGGCATGCGCAAGCGGCCGCTCTGTTCGCCCCGCTCGCCGCGGGGCCACCGCGTGGGCGACAGGTGGTGGACACCGGGCTCGGCTAAGCTGGGTGCTCTGCTGAACCAATCACCCGGTCCCTCCTGGGGGATCGCCGCTTCTCCATGCACCAAGATCCCACCCGTTCCCTGCCCATGGCCGGCGCCACCAATTTCCGCGACCTGGGCGGCTACGTCGGGCAGGACGGCCGGGCCGTGAAATGGCGCCGCATCTTCCGCTCCGACCACCTGGCCGGGCTGACCCCGGCCGACCAGGCCCTGCTCGCCGAGCTGGGCGTCAGCCGCGCCATCGACTTTCGCGGCAAGGCCGAGGGCGCGGCATATGCCTATGCCATCCCCGGTGTGGCCTACCACCCGCTGGTCATCGAGCCCACGGTGGTGCAGCGCGCGCTGGAGCTGCAGGCCACCGGCCGTGCGCTCACCGCGCAGGACGCCGTGGGCCTGATGCAGGACACCTACCGTGGCTTCGTGCACGAGAACGCACCGCGCTTTGCCGAACTGTTCCGCCTGCTGCTGGCCAGCGATGCCCCCACGGTGTTCCACTGCACCGCCGGAAAGGACCGCACCGGCTTTGCCGCCGCGCTGATCCTGATGGCCCTGGGCGTGCCGCGCGCGACTGTGATGCAGGACTACCTGCTCACCAACAACCTCTACCGCCGCCCTGTCGGCATGGGCAGCCACGCGCCCGAAGAGGTGCTGGCCGTGCTGTGGCGCGTGCAGGAGGAATTCCTCGACGCTGCGCTGCACATGGTCGACCAGGACTACGGCGGCGTGCCGACCTACCTGGTGGACGTGCTCGGGGTGGATGCGGCGGCCCAGCGGCAACTGGCGGCGCAGTATCTGCAGCCGCAGCGCTGATGTGCTCGGGCGCCGGGGGCCGGTGCGAAGTGGCATACGGTGCCAGTCCGTTTACACGCTGATACCTGGCGTTTACATGCAGGCGTTGCAGCGGTGGCATAGTCCACGGCTTCCCTGTGCCGACCGCTTTCCAAGAGAGTTTCGAATGAATTTCCGCAAGCAATGCCTGCGCGCGAGCCTGGTGCTCGCGCTGTCCTTCTCCGCACTGTCGCCAGCGGCCATGGCGGCTCAGACCGAGGCGGAGCGCCAGGCTGTGATCATGTCCATGTTCAAGGACGACGCCGTACTGACCGAAGATGTGCACCGCGAGTTCTGGTCCGGCCTCCAGGATCCCGAGGCCGCCGTGAGTCGCGGTGCTCTGGAGCGCGTGGCCTTCGCGCTCAAGAACAACCTCGAGATGGAGCGTGCGACGGTGGTCAGCTACAAGGCCAGCATCAAGCAGCGCAAGCCGGTGGTGGACAAGAGCTACGAGTCGGCCCTCAAGACCCGTCTGGAGATGATGCAGATGCGCAAGCTCCCGACCGATGCCGTGCTGGCCAAGGACAAGGCGTTCCGCGAATCCCTGGCGCTGGTTGCCAAGGGCAAGCCCGTGGAAGCCAACGGCACCAAGATCACCATGACCAACGCGCTCATCGACCAGGCCCTGGTGCGGCTCGAAGCCTCCTATGCCCGGCTGGAGCGCCTGCTCAATCCCGTGTGGACCCCCGCGCCAGCGAAGTGAGACAGGCAGGGCCGCGGCGCCGATGAGCGCCGGTTCGTGGGCGATACTTCCGGGTTCGGCGATCCATCCGAGCCACAAGGAATGGCAGTGACTTCTGCAAACCGTACCGGCCAGAGCGCCAGTGCCGATGGCTTTGACGCGGCCTACTACGAGCGTTTCTATTTCGACAAGAAGACCAGCGTGGTCGACCCGGCGCACACCGATCGGCTCGGTGCCTTCGTCTGCAGCTACCTGCAGTACCTGCGCGTGCCGGTGCGGCGCGTGCTGGACGTGGGCTGCGGCATCGGGCTGTGGCGCGACATCGTGGCCCGGCATTTTCCCAAGGCCACGTTCCACGGTGTCGAGTACAGCCAGTACCTGTGCGGCCGCTTCGGCTGGGAGCAGGGCTCGGTGGTCGACTACCAGGCACGCACGCCTTACGACCTGGTGATCTGCCAGGGCGTGCTGCCCTACCTGAACGAGGCCGACGTGCAAAAGGCCATGCGCAACCTGGCGGGGCTCAGCCGCGGCGCCCTGTACGTGGAAGCGGTCACGCGCGAGGACTGGGAGCAGGACATCGTGGACGAGACCCTGACCGACCCGCGCATGTTCCGCCACCCCGCGCAGCTGTACCGGCGCACGCTGGGCGAGGGCTTCACCGAGCTGGGCGGCGGTGTGTGGCTGAGCCCCAAGACCGAGCTGCCCCTGTTCGCACTCGAACACGCGGGCGGCCAGTGACGGCTGCCGCTGCACCGGTGCCGGCCCTGCCCCACGCCGTCTCGCGCCTGCGCACAGCGCGGCTGGCACGCAGCGCCAAGCCCTTCCTGGCCCGGGGCGGGCCGCGCGGCGAGCGCTGCCCCGGCTGCCGCCTGGTGCCCAGCCACTGCCTGTGCGCTTTGCGCCCGCTGCTGAGTCCGCAGGCCGGCGTGTGTCTCCTCATGGCCGACATCGAGCCGCTCAAGCCCAGCAACACCGGCTGGCTGATTGCCGATGTGGTGGCCGACACCTGGGCCTTCGGCTGGGCGCGCACCGAGGTCGCCCCTGGGTTGCTCACCCTGCTCGCCGACCCGCAGTGGCAGCCGTATGTGGTGTTCCCTGGCGAATTCGTGGCGCCCGAGCGCGTGGTGACGGCGGTGGAGCCGGTGCAGGGTGGCAAACGCCCGCTGTTCATCCTGCTCGATGCCACCTGGCCCGAGGCACGCAAGATGTTCCGCAAGAGCCCGTACATCGATGCGTTTCCGGTGCTCAGCCTCGCGCCCGAGCAGCTGTCGCGCTACCGGCTGCGCCGCTCCACGCGCGAGGACCATTTCTGTACCTCCGAAGTGGCGGCGTTGTGCATGGAGCTGTCGGGCGAAGGCCATGCGGCCCAGACGCTCGAGGCCTACCTCGATGTGTTCACCAACCACTACCTGCAGTCCAAGCACCAGTTGCCGGTGGACCATGGCGATGAGGTGCACCTGAGGTTGCAGGCACTGCGCGCCTGACGTGCATCGAAGGTGCACAATGCGCCCATGAAAGCTCCACCCCGCCTGCAGTCCCTCATCGAGGAAGGCCTGATCGACACCGTGGTCCGGCAGCTCATGAGTGGCAAGGAGGCCATGGTCTTCGTGGTGCGCAGTGGCGAGGAAACGCGCTGCGCCAAGATCTACAAGGAAGCCACCCACCGCAGCTTCCGCCAGGCCGTGGACTACACCGAGAACCGCAAGGTCAAGAACTCGCGTTCGGCCCGCGCCATGGCCAAGGGCAGCAAGTTCGGCCGCCAGGAGCAGGAGGCCGCCTGGCAGAGCGCCGAGGTGGATGCCCTGTACCGCCTGGCCGCGGCCGGGGTGCGCGTGCCCCAGCCCTACAACTTCCACGAAGGCGTGCTGCTCATGGAGCTGGTGACCGATGCCCATGGCGATGCGGCACCGCGCCTGAACGACGTGTCCTTCACGCCTGAACAGGCCCGCACCCACCACGCCACGCTGATCGCCGAGGTCGTGCGCATGCTTTGCGCGGGCGTGGTGCATGGCGACCTCTCGGAGTTCAACATCCTGCTGGCGCACCTGCCCGGGGTCGAGGGTGAAGAGGGCGTGGACGGCCCGGTCATCATCGACCTGCCGCAGGCCGTGGATGCCGCCGGCAACAACCATGCGCCGCGCATGCTGATGCGCGATGTGGCCAACCTGCGCGACTTCTTCGGCCAGTTCGCGCCCGAGCTGCTCGCCACCCAGTACGGCCCCGAGATCTGGAGCCTGTACCAGGGCGGGCTGCTGACCAACGAGACGCCGCTCACCGGCATCTACGCGCCAGAGCACACCGACGTGGACATGCAGGGCGTGCTGCGCGAGATCGAGGACGCCCGCGCCGAAAAAGCCGCGCGCCGCCTGCGCATGGCCACCGCGGCATAGTTGCAGCGGCCTCGGGCACAATCGGCGCCCCTTGCCATTGCCCGCCCCGCCGCCATGACCCCCGTGATCCGCAACTTCCGCCCGGGCGACGCGCCCGCATTGCGTGCGCTGTTCCACGCCGCCGTGCATTGCCTGACCGCCGCGCAGTACAGCCTGGCGCAGCGCAATGCCTGGGCGCCGCTGGTGCACGACGCCGTGCAGTGGAACGCCCGTCTGGAGGCCAACCAGCCCTTTGTCGCTGAGGTACCGGCAGGGACGGTGGTGCACATCGCCGGCTTCTCGGATCTGCAGGCCAGCGGCTATATCGACCATTTCTTCGTCGCGCCCGCCCATGCCGGTCAGGGCGTGGCCCGGGCGCTGATGGCATACATCCATGCCCAGGCCGCGCTGCGCAGCACCGAGCGCCTGTGGGCCGATGTGAGCCTCACGGCCGAGCCCTTCTTCGCCAAAAGCGGCTTTGTGGTCGAAGCCCGCCAGCAGGTGGAGCGCCACGGCGTGGTTCTCGCCAATGCCCGCATGGCCAAGGTGCTTCTGCCCGGCGGCGCAGGGGTGGGACAATAGCGGGGTGGCCCTGCACAGGCGCACCTTCGACACGACCCCACCATCCCAGAACGGCAAGGCCTTTCCCATGACCAAACAACACGAACGGCAGACCGAACTCAAACCCATGGAGCTGTGCGAGTCCTGCAAGGGCATCCAGCGCAACTGGCGCCGCGCCCCAGGCCATGCCGAGCTGGTGCAGCGCAGCAACCGCAAGGAAGACCGCGAGCACGGCCAGGTGACCTTCACCCGCTACCAGTGCGACCGCTGCGGCACCGCCTGGGAGTACGAGAACGACAAGACCAACCTGCATGCAGGCTGGTCCGTCGTAGGGCGCTGAGCGCGCTTCGTCAATCCCCGGGCACCTGCGCAGGGGGCAGCGAAGCCAGCAGCAGGGCCGCCACCACGCAGCCCAGGCCCAGCCACTGCCAGCTGCGGATGGATTCCCCCAGGAACACCACCGACAGCAGCAGGGCTGACACCGGCAGCCATACTGTGGCCAGGGATGCGCGCACACCGCTGGTGCGGGCACTGCCCGCGTACCAGAGCAGAAAGCCGCCCACCGTGGGCACCCAGGCGTAGTACAGCACCCCGGCCAGAGCCGCTGCTGTGAAGGAGGAGGGCGATGCCTGCGCCACCAGCCACGCCGGCAGGACCGACAGCAGGAGTCCGCCCCCCGACATCAGTGTGGACAACGCCAGGGCCGGGATGGGCTGCGACAAGCGCTTGTTGGCCAGAATGAACACCGCCTCGCAGGCCACGGCGGCCAGCACCAGGGCAATGCCCGCCAGCCGGGTGCTGGCGCCTCCCTGCGCTGCGCCATCGGGCGCCATGGCCACGGCCATCACCCCGGCGGTGGCCAGCGCAATGGACAGCACCAGCCTGTGGCCCGGCCGCTCGCCCAGCAGCAGCGCCGAGAACAGCGCGGCGGCCGCTGGCAGCGTGCCGGCCACGATGCCGGCATCCGCGGCGCTGGCGAGCGCCACACCCAGGATCAGCAGCACCGAGTAGCCCACGCTGCCCGCCGCCGCCTGCACGGTGAGCAGCAGCGCGTCGCGCCGCCCCACGCGCGGCAACTGCTGGCCACTCCAGCGCATGAGCACAAGGAACACCGGCAGGGCCAGGGCATGGCGCAGCACGGTGGCCGCAAAAGGCTCGATGTCCTGCGCGATGGGCTTGCTGACCACCACCGTGCTGCCCACGAGCACCATGGCCAGGCTGCACAGCAGCGGGCCCTTCCATGATTCCGACATCCCCATCGCGTACCGCCTTGCCTGTGTATGAACATGGCAGGCAGTGTGGATTCCTGGGCGCGATGGGTCTTGAACGTTATTGCGGCAGTGGCCGGCGCTGCCAGCCTGCGGCGGCCTTCTGCCAGGCACCGGGTGTAAAGCCGAACTGCCGCGCGAAGATGCGCGTCATGTGGCTCTGGTCAGCAAAGCCGCAGTCTGCCGCCGCCTCAGCCAGGCTGGTGCCGCGCTGCACCAGGCTGCGGGCGCGCTCGGCACGCTGCTGCAGCAGCCAGGCGTGGGGTGGCAGGCCGTAGGCCTGGGTGAAGCGGCGCAGCAACTGGTACTTGCCCAGGCCGGCCATCGCGGCCAACTGCGTGAGCGTGGGGGGCGCCAGTGGCGCATCGGCCAGCTGGTCGCGCACCTGGCGCACCTCGGCCGAGGCATCCGCGCCCAGCCCATGTGCGCGCGGCGCATTGGCATGGCGGCCCAGCAGCAGGGCGCAGGTCTGTACCAGCGCTTCTTCACAGGCAAGCGCGGTCAGGCTGGCCGCGGCCTGTGGTGTCGCGCTCCAGTGCGCGAGCCGCTGTAGCAACTGGTGCAGGGCCTCGCGGAGCGCCGCGTCGCCCTGGATCACCGGGCGGGCCAGGGCCACACCGTGGGGCGATGCCGTGGCCAGGTCGCCCGCCATGGCATGCACCACCGAGGGTTCCAGGTACACCATGCGCCAGCGGCGCGAAGGGCCGCCCAGCGGCTGGCCGTCGTGCACTTCGCCGGGGTTGGTGGTGATCAGGTCGCCCGCATAGGCATCCACCGGGCCGCGCCCGCTGGCCGAACTCTGCGCGCCATCGTCGAGAAGCCCCAGGCCATAGACTGCATGCCAATGCCTGCCATAGTGGCGGGAACTTTCGATGTGCGTAGCGTACACCCCTTCCCAGGGCGAGCCGAAGACCTGGCATTGGTGGGTGGGCGCTGCGGGCTTCATCCGGACATTATTGCCAATGGCCACCCGCCACACCAAGGAGCCACTGAATGCATCGCCGAATCTTCCTTGCTGCCGGGGGGCGCCGTCTGGCCTTGGGCGGCCTCGTGCTGGCGGCCATCCGCAACGCCCGGGCCCAGCCGGCCTACACCGTCTCCGCGGAGCAACTGCAGGAGGCCGTGGCGCTGCGCTTTCCGCTGCGCTATCCCATGGCGGGCCTGGTGGATGTGGACGTGCAGGCCCCGGGCCTGTCGCTGCTGCCCGAAAGCAACCGCCTGGCTGCGGCCTTCGCGCTGAGCGCCGCCGGCCCTGCGCTCAGGCGCCGCCACAGCGGCACGCTGGAGGTGGAATTCGCCCTGCGCTACGAGCCCGGCGACCGCAGCCTGCGCGCCCACCAATTGCGTGTGGGGCGGCTGGATTTCCCGAGCCTGCGGCCCGAGGTGGTGGCGCTGCTCAATGGTTACGGCCCCGCCCTGGCCGAGCAATCGCTGCGCGAGGTGGTGCTGCACCGGCTGCGGCCGCAGGATCTCGCCGTGCTCGACGGCCTGGGCATGCAGCCCGGGGCCATCACCGTGACCGCCAAGGGCCTGTCCATTGCCTTCGTGAACAAACCGGCTCCGTGAAGCAAGTCGATGGCTCCCAGCGCTCAATGGCCTTGTTCGGTGGGTTGCGCGGACATCAATCCCCGCGCACCCGCTGCGCAAAGCCACGCTGGCCGAACTGCTCGATGATGAAGTCCACGAAGACCCGCGTGCGCGCGGGAAGCAGCTTCTTGTCCGGGTAGTACAGCGAGGTCGGTCCCGCGTCCGACCACCAGCCCGGCAGCAGCCGCACCAGGTCGCCGCTGGCCAGCCAGGGCTGGGCGAACGGCATGGGCAGCAAGGCCACGCCCAGGCCCATCAGGGCGGCCTGGCACATGGCCTCGGGGTCGTCGAAGACGATGCGCGGGCGCAGCTCGGCGGCTGCCGCATCACCGGCCTTGTTGCGCAGCGTGGTGACGTGGATGCGGCCCGTCTGGATCGAGCGGCGCGCAATGCCGTCCCATTGCGCCAGGTCCGACGGGTGGCGCGGCGGCTTGCGGCCCTGCAGTTGGGCGCGCGATGCCACGGCCACGATGTGGATCGTGCCCAGCGTGCGTGCCACCATGCCGGGGTTGAGGTTCAGCCCGCCGCCGATGCCTGCGTCGAAGCCCTCGCCGACCAGGTCCACCTGCCGGTTCTCGAAGCGCCAGTCGGGCTGGATGGCCGGGTAGCGCGCGAGGAACTCGCCCAGCAGCGGCACCAGGTAGGCACGGCCGAAGGCCTGGCCCATGCTGACCTTGAGCGTGCCTGCAGGCTGGCGATCGGCCTCGGCCGCATGCTGCACGGCGTCGGCCAGCGTGGCCAGCGGCGTGCTGATCTGCTGCAGCAGGCGCTGGCCGCCCTCGGTCAGCACCAGGCGCCGCGTGCTGCGCTGGAACAGGCGCACGGAGAGGCTCTGCTCCAGCCGCGCCACGTTCTTGCTCACGGCGGCAGGCGTCAGTCCCATGAGCCGGGCGGCGGCCGAGAAGCTGCCTGATTCGGCGGACTTCACGAAGGATTCGAGATGGCTGAGGGGCTGCATGCCTGCTATTTTCAACTGGAAGTTGAAACAGGTACATCCCATTCATGGCTACCGGCAATGCAATCGTTTGCCGACACTGCAGGTGTTGCCAGTGCATTCACTGGTCCACCTACCGGAGTCCACCATGTCTGTCGCTTCCTCTGCTTCTTCCTCCCCTGTTGCCACCACCGCCGTCCTGGCCGGCAAGGCCGCCTTTGTCACCGGCGGCTCGCGCGGCATCGGTGCTGCCATCGTGCGCCGCCTGGCGCGCGATGGCGCTGCCGTGGCCTTCACCTACACCAGCAACGACGCACCGGCCAAGGCGCTGGCCGCCGAGATCGAGGCCGCCGGCGGCCGCGCGCTGGCGCTGCGCGCCGACAGCGCCGATGCCCAGGCCATCACGGCCGCCATCGACGGTGCTGCGCGCGATCTGGGCCGCTTGGATATCCTGGTCAACAACGCCGGCGTCGCCATCATGGGCGAGGTCGGCAGCGTTCCGCTCGAAGACCTGGACCGCACGCTGGCGATCAACGTGCGCGGTGTGTTCGTCGCCACCCAGGCCGCCGTGCGCCACATGGGCCAGGGCGGTGCCTACGGTCGCGTGATCACCATCGGCAGCACCAATTCCGAGCGCCTGCCCTGGGCCGGCTTCAGCGTCTACGGCATGAGCAAGGCCGCCATCGTGGGGCTCACCAAGGGCCTGGCACGCGACCTGGGTCCGCGTGGCATCACGGTCAACAACGTGCAGCCCGGCCCGGTGAACACCGACATGAACCCTGCCGACGGGCCCATGGCCAAGGACATGCACGGCCTGATGGCGCTGGACCGCCACGCCGACCCGGCCGAGATCGCCGGCATGGTGGCCTACCTGGCCGGGCCCGAGTCGGGCATGGTCACGGGTGCCAGTCTGCTGATTGACGGCGGGTTCGCCGCGTAGGCGAAGCACCCCCTGAGTCGCTTCGCGCCTTCACCCCTCTCTCGCGTTGCTGCGCAACGCGGGAGGGGGACGCTCCCAGCGCGGCGGGGCGGCCCTTGCGCGGGAGCGCTGGCCTGGGCCGCGCCAGTCTCTTCGGCCGCGCGGAGATCAGACCGGTAGCTTTGCCACCACGTCATCCAGCGCCACATGCCCCTGGAATCCGCCGCTGCTGGTGGCGGGTTGCTGCCGCTCGATGGCATCGGCGAACACCACGGCGGGGTCGGCGCGCAGCTTGGCGAGGTGGGCCGCCAGGTGCGGGTAGGCTGCGACCTGCAGCACACCGTGGTACTCGGCCCAGCGTGCTACGGCCACCAGGTAGGCGTCGGCCACGGTCTTCTTGCTCCCGCCGTCGATCCACTCGCGCCCGGCGAGCAGATGGTCCAGGTGGGCGCAGCCCTTGGCCACCTGGGGGCGGCCGAGATCCCGCAGCACGTCCTGGCGCGGCGGGTCGGTGGCCATTTCGTAGGCGGCCCACAGTGGCGCGAAGGCCGCGAAGAAATCCGTGGCCAGGTAGGCCAGCGCCTGGTTGAGCCGGTCGTACTCCGGGCTGCCCTGCGGGTAGCCGAGTTGGTGGCCGTTGCGCGCCGCCAGGTGCTGCAGGATGGCCACGCTCTCGGTGAGCGTGCCGCCCTCGGCCGTCACATAGGCGGGCGTCAGGTTCTGCGGGTTGATGTGCGCGAAAGCCGCGGGCCAGGGGTGTTCGAGCATCTCGACGCGCGAGAGCGCGTACGGCGCTCCCAGCCATTCGAGCGCGATGATGCTGGCCAGCGAGCAGCCCTGGGGTACGCCATAGAAAAGGGTCGGTGTCATTTGCAGATCCTTGGGTTGTGGGAACAAGCACCAAAGATACGGATGTGGCCTTTGCTTGAGTAGTCTGTCAAAAGTAGACTCATCGTCTCCTTTTGTGAACGATGAACGCCCCCTTGGGCTGCGAGGATGCCTGCATGCTCAATCTCAATGACCTGCAATGGTTTGTGCGCGTGGTGGACCATGGCGGGTTTGCTGCTGCCGCGCGGGCGCTGGAGGTGCCCAAGTCCACGCTGAGCAAGCGCGTGGCGCAGCTCGAGGCCACGCTGGGCGTGCGCCTGATACAGCGCAGTTCGCGGGTGTTCGTGGTGAGCGACACCGGCCAGGCCTTCTACCGCCATGCCGCCGCGATGCTGGTCGAGGCCGAGGCGGCCGAGAGCGTGGTGCGTGGCCTGCAGGCCGAGCCGGCGGGCATCGTGCGCCTCACGGCCTCGGTCACCACGGCCCAGCTGGTGCTGGCCGAGCTGCTGCCCGCGCTGGCGGCGCGGCATCCCCGGCTGCAGGTGATGCTGCACGCCACCGATCGCTTCGTGGACCTGGTGCAGGAGGGCTTCGACATCGGGGTGCGCGACCACTCCGTCCCGCTGCCCGATTCGGACCTGGTGCAGCGGCGCGTGGGCCACGAGCCGTTCTACGCCGTGGCCTCGCCGGGCTACCTGGCGGCGCACGGTGGTGCACCGGTGCACCCGCGTGATCTGGCTGCGCACGACGCCCTGCTGCTGTCGCCCGCGCCATCGGCCCAGGTGTGGACTTTTCTGCGCGATGGCGAGGCCATCGGCGTGCGGCCCGTGCCGCGCTTCTTTGCCGACGAGCCCTGGACCTTGCTGCGGGCGGCCCTGGCGGGCGTGGGCATCGGCTGCCTGCCGCGCGGCCTGTGCCAGCCCGATATCGAGGCCGGCCGCCTGGTGCGGCTGCTGGCAGATTTCCGCTATGGCGCGAGCATGACCACCACCTTGCTGATCTCGCACCGGCGCGGGCAACTGCCCTCGGTGCGCGCGGCCGTGGACTTCCTGGTCGAGGGCCTGGCGCGCTACCGCGGGTTCGAGGAGCCCAGGGCCTTATAGTGGCCCACCATTCCACCCGGGACCCTGCCGTGCACCACACCCCCCACTTCCTGCGCAATGCCCGCACCACTGCGGTGGCCTTGGCCACCCTGTGGGCCGCCTTCACCGCCGGTGCCGTCACCCCGGCCGAGTCCGGCTATGTGGGCGAGTACCGCGGGGGCTCGGTGGACACCGTGGCCCAGCTCGCGCTGCTGGACGACAACACCTATTGCTTCGCCTTCACCGGCGGTGCGCTGGACATGGTGGCCGCAGGCCGCTGGAAGGCCGAGGGCACGGGTATCCGGCTGCAGCAGGTGCGGCAGGCGCAGACGCTGTTTCCCGCATTTGCCCGCAAGGTGGAAGCACTGGGGACCATGGTGGAGTTCGACTTCCATGGCCATACGTTGTCCAATGCCCGTGCACCGGCATTCGCCGTGTCGGCAGACGACACTGCACCGACCACCCTGCGCCCGCTGTTCAGCGAAGGCAACAACAACTGGTCGGAAAGCTACAAACTGCCCGCCCTGCCTGCAGCGTCGGTGCGCTACTTTTACCTGGGCGAAGTGGTGGAAGAGAGCCCCGGCAAGCCATCGGCCGTGAAGGTTGTGCAGTACCGATTGGAAGGCGGCAACTCCGTGCACGTGGGCTTCGATGAACTGCAGGCCATGCCTCTCATGGACCAGCGGGCCGAACTCAAGGGCCAAGTGCTGTTCCTGTCCGGCAGCCGCCTGGGCCAGCGCCGCCCCCTGAACCCCGAGGTCCTCAAGGCGGTGCGCAATGGCTGCATCAATCCTGCGCTCAAGCCCGGCGTCTCGCGTCCCTTGCCGGAAGGCGAAATCAAACCCATGGCGCCCGTGAAGACCTTCACCGTCAGCCCCTCGGCCATCCAGGGCAAGCCCTTCTTCGAGGCCACGCGCAATTAGGGCCTGTTCGCACCCATTTCGGGGTCGCGAAGGCCCTTGCCGGCGTGCCAATCCAGGCGCGCGACCCTGCTAGTGCCCTTGCACACGCAAGGAGTGCAACGACGGGCAACGCGATCCCCGAAATGGGTGCGAACAGGCCCTAGGCAGTTCAGGCCGACAGCGCTCCTGCGGGGGCGCGCGGCGCCATTTCGATCTGTGCCTTGGCCAGGCGCAGCGCCTTGCGCATGTAGCCGCGCCACAGCACGCTGGCCAGCAGCCAGAGCACCGGCGCCGCCCACTTCGAGCGCGCATGGAAGGCATGGCGCCAGCGCACCGTGGTCTGCGTGCCATTGGCCTCTGGGTCGAACCACCAGGCGCCGTCGGCCCCCGTGGCCAGCCAGCGCAGCACGCCGGTGAAGCCGCTCACGGTGTAGGCGAAGTACTGGGCCGGGCGGTAGTGCTTGAGCCCCTCCTGCACGCTGCTGCCATCGGACATGGCCACCGTGCGCGTTTGCCCCGGGGCGTCCCAGGGGCCCGTCTGGTCGCTGGTGCCGGTCACCGCCGGCAGGGGGCCGTAGCCGGTGAACAGCGTGGTCGGGTCGACGGGCGCGATGAACTGGAACGCCTGGGCGGGCGAGGCCTTGATATGCGTCTGGACCGTGGCGGCAAAGGTGGGCATGGTGGTGGCGTCCGGTTCGTGCGGGAGGGGGAGTGGATCGAATGTATTGTGGAAGGCGGAAACGATAAATACTGTTTTCTCAAACGGACTGTTGGCCAAACCGTGAACAATTGCCCCTTCCCGCAGCGAAAGAACGGTGTACAAACCGGCTTCAAGCGGGGGTTTGCCGGCGCCTGCGGGGCTTGGGCGCCGCGCCCGCCAGTTCCTGGGCGCCCAGGCTGAACAACGGGTTGTCCGCCAGCATCTCCACGGCCAGGTCGATGAAGGCGCGCACGCGCGCCGGCTGGGCCGCGCGGCTGCCGTAGTACACGTACAGGCCCAGGTGCCGGGGGACAAAGCCGGTCAGCACCGGCACCAGCTGACCGCTGCGCACCAGGGGCGCGGCCGTCACGCCCACGAGCTGGCCGATGGCATGGCCGCCCAGCACGGCGCGCGCCTCAAGCTCGATGTCGTTGGTGCAGAAGGCCGGCGGAATGGCGTGGGCCACGATGTCCTCGCCCACCTGGAATTCCCAGGGCATGGGCTTGCCCGTGGTCGGGTGGCGAAAGCCGCTGCAGCGGTGCTGCGCCAGGTCTTCGATGCGCGTGGGCGTGCCGTGGCGCGCCAGGTAGTCCGGCGTGGCGCACACCACCAGCTGCAGCCACAGCAGCCGGCGCGCGATGACCCCGCCTTCGGGCGGATAGCCCGAGCGGAAGCCCACGTCCACCCGGTCTTCGACCCAGTTGCCGATGCGGTCCTCGAGCTGCACGTCGGGCTCCACCTGTGGGTAGCGGCGCACGAATTCGTCGACCACGGGCCAGATCACCTCCAGCATCATGGCGCGCGGCGCGGTGATGCGCAGCTGCCCGGCGATCTCCTCGCGCCCGCGCCGCGCCCCGTGTACGGCGCGCTGCAGCGTGGCCAGACCGGGCTGCGCGGCGTCGAGGAACTGGCGGCCCTCCTCGGTCAGGCTCAGGCTGCGCGTGGTGCGGTGGAACAGCCGCACGCCCAGGTGCGATTCGAGCTGCCCCAGCGCCAGGCTGGCGGCCTGCGGGGTGATGCCCTGGGCCGAAGCCGCCTGGCGCAGGCTGCCCAGCTCGGCCGCCTTGGCAAAGGTGGAAATCGCGCGCAATTCGTTCATGGCCATGACAAAGCTCCGGAGATTGGCAAGAATTTATTGCCAATGAAGTCAGCGATTATGGGCTAGTGCGATGGCAATGGTGTGCCTAAAGTTCACCCCCATGGCAACGCACCGCGTCTGCCAGAACCCCGAAATTCAACCCTTCCAAGGACTTCTGCCATGACTGCCCATGCTTCTTCCCCTTCCTTCCCCCGCATCTGGTTGATCACCGGCGCCTCGCGCGGCATCGGTGCCCGCATTGCCGAGGCCGCGCTGGCCCAGGGCGATGCCGTGGTCGCCACCTCGCGCAATGCCGAATCGATCACGCGCCGCCTGGGCGCCAGCGATGCGCTGCTGCCTCTGGCGCTGGACGTGACCGACGAGGCCCAGGCCCGCCATGCCGTGGGTGCAGCGCTCGATCGCTTCGGCCGCATCGACGTGCTGGTCAACAACGCCGGCTACGGCCTGCTGGGTGCGGTGGAGGAGGCCACCGCCGACGAGGTGCGCAGCCTCTACGAGACCAATGTGTTCGGCCTGCTGAACGTGACGCGCGCCGTGCTGCCTTCCATGCGCGCGCGCCGCGCCGGCCATGTCATCAACATCTCGTCGCTGGGCGGGGTGCGTTCTGCCGCGGGCTTTGGCGTGTACTGCTCGACCAAGTTCGCGGTGGAAGGCATCACCGAGGCGCTGCACGCCGAACTGGCGCCGCTGGGCATCCACGCCACGGTGGTGGAGCCGGGGTACTTTCGCACGGAGTTCCTCGACACGGCCTCGCTCGCGGTCTCCCCGCTGGTGCTGGAGGACTACGCCCCCAGCGCCGGCGTGATCCGCGAAGCCGCCCGCCGCATCAACCTGAACCAGCCCGGCGACCCCGTGCGCCTGGCCCAGGCCATGATGCAGCTGGTAGCCAGCCCCACGCCGCCGCTGCGCCTGCCGCTGGGCACCGACACGCTGCAGGCCATTGCCGAGAAGCACGCCTTTGTGGAAAAGGAAACGGCCGCCTGGCGCGAGCTGGCAGCCTCCACGGACTTCCCACAGCAGGCTGCGGCGTGAGCCTGCGCCAGCGGTGGGTCAGACCATGCCGCCGTTGGCGCGCAGGGTTTGCCCGTTGATCCACGCGCCATCGGGCCCGACCAGGAAGGACACGGTGCCCGCGATGTCGTCCGGCGTGCCCAGGCGGCCCAGCGGGTTCATCTGCGCCAGGCGCTCGACGAGCTCGGGCGTCTTGCCGTCCAGGAACAGGGCCGTGGCCGTGGGGCCGGGGGCCACGGCGTTCACGGTGATGTTCTTGCCACGCAGTTCCTTGGCCAGGATCAGCGTCATGGTTTCCACCGCGCTCTTGGTGGCGGCGTACACCGCATAGCCGGGCATCGCGGTGCCGACCACGCTGGTGGAGAAGTTCACGACGCGCCCGCCCGGCTCGAGCCGGCGCGCGGCCTCGCGCAGGGTGTTGAAGCTGCCCCTGAGGTTGATGGCGATCAGCCGGTCGAAGGTGGCATCGTCGGTATCGGCCAGGTGCGGCGTGTGCGAGGGCATCACCCCGGCGTTGTTCACCAGCACGTCCACGCGGCCGAAGGCCTCGGTGGCCTGGTCGAACAGGCGAGCCACGGCGGTGGCATCGGCCACGTCGGCCTGCACGGCGATGGCCTGCCCGCCGGCCTCAGTGATGGACTGCGCCACCACTTCGGCCTCGGCCGCACTGCCGGCGTAGTTGACCACCACGCTGAAGCCATCGCGCCCCAGGCGCTGGGCAATCGCGGCGCCGATGCCGCGCGAGGACCCGGTGACGATGGCGACGGGGCGGTGGGTGGATGGATCGTTGGCGGCCATGAAAAACTCCTGAACGGTGGTGATGGGTGTATTGTTCTGTTGGCGCTGGGTTTGATAAAGGCCCATGAATTGCCATGACTGTTCAAACACCACCAACAATCACACCCTGCTCCCCATGGACCGATTCGACGCCATGCGCCTGTTCACCCGCATCGTGGAGCTGGGCAGCTTCACGCAGGCTGCGGAAGACCTGCAACTGCCCCGCGCCACGGTGACGCTGGCCGTGCAACAGCTGGAAAAGCGCCTGGGTGCGCGCCTGCTGCACCGTACCACGCGCCATGTGGCGCCGACGCAGGACGGAGAGGCCTACTACGGGCGCTGCCAGCAGCTGCTGGCCGACCTCGACGAGACCGAGGCGGCCTTCGCCACCGCCGGTCAGCAGCCTAAGGGCAAGCTGCGCGTGGATCTGCAGGGTACCCTGGCACGGTATTTCGTGCTGCCGCGCATCGGCGAGTTCTTTGCGCGCTACCCCGGCGTGGAGCTGGAACTGGGCGTGGGCGACCGCCTGGTGGACCTGGTGCGCGAGCGCGTGGACTGCGCCATGCGTGGTGGCGAGCCTGCCGACTCCAGCATGGTCGGCCGGCGCGTGGCGCAGCTCGCGCAGGTGACCTGTGCCAGCCGCGAATACCTGGCACGCCATGGCGTGCCCCGCAGCGTGGACGACTTGCGGGGCCACCGCGCGGTGAACTACCTGTCGTCACGCACGGGCAAGCCCATGCCCCTGGACTTCGTGGTCGACGGCGTGCCGCGCAGCGTGCAGCTCAAGGGCGCGGTGTCGGTCACCGATGCGTTTGCCTATGTGGCTTGCTGCACGGCGGGGCTGGGGATCATCCAAGTGCCGCGCTACCACCTGGAGCCGCAGCTGGCCGACGGCAGCCTGGTCGAGGTGCTGGCCGATTGCCGCCCCGCGCCCCTGCCGGTGACCGTGCTCTATCCGCACAGCCGCCAGCTTTCGCCGCGCGTGCGCGTGTTCGTGGACTGGCTGGCCGAGGTGATGGCGAACGCGCGTTAGTCGGCCTGTAGCGGACGGGAGAACTCCATGACCCAGTTGGTCTCCCAGGTCTGCCCGCCATCGTCCGAGAAGGCCTGCTCCCAGCGCGGCATGCCGGTGGCGAGGTTCCTGGCCCACTCGAACCGCACCTGGACGGGCCGGCCCTCGAACACTTCCTGGCCGAAGAAGACGCCTTGGTCCGTGCCCGCGAAACCGCCGCTCATCGGTGGCAGCAGCTGGCCCGTGGCCGTGTCCAGCCCGCCCGTCACATTGTCCAGCCAGTAGATGCTCCAGCGCTGCGCCTGGGGGTTGAACAGGCGCAGCGCCATGCCCACGTAGCCTGTATTCCAGGCCTCGGGGATGAAGTCATCGCAGTTGCCGATGCCGCCGGACAGCGGCCGCGCCGTGCCGGTGGCGTCGAAGGTTTCCCAGTCGGTGCAGCCCGCAAGCCGTTGCACGAGGCGGGTGTTGCGGATGCGCCAGGGGCCCATCAGAAAGTCGAAGTCGTGGGCATCGCCAGTGGGTGGGGTGATCGGCATGGGGTGTCTCCGGGATGGGCGTGCGTCATGCGTGCAGGGCCGAGCGCGCCGTGGGCTGCAGCCGGTGGGCCTCGGGCGCACGCGCCAGCCAGGGGGCCAGGCCGGGCGCCACGTCACGCTGCCAGATGCCGCCCTGCGCGAAGGCATCGAACGCCGCCACATCGCGGAACAGCGCCAGGCCCAGCAGCACATGCTCGCCTTCGCGCACCGGCAGGCGGGGAAAGCTGTTGGGGCTCGTCTCGCTGGCGTACCAGGCGGTATGGCGTGCGCCACCCGCGCGCAGCGCGGGGTCCATGCGCTCGCGGCAGTACGCCAACAGGTCGGGCGTTGCAGGCTCCTGGAGGTAGAACACCGTGGCATCGAGCAGGCCCGGGGCCATGCTGCCGGCACCCGCAGCGGTGCGGTCCGCGGGCAGGCCATCGGCTGCTCCGGGCCAGGCCGGGTGCAGCAGCAGCACGTTGTCCGAATCGACCATGGTGGCATTGGCCGCATCGCGGTGCGCAGCCCACACCGGGCCGCCATAGAAGGCTTCGAGTGCCTGCTGGCGCGCTGCCATGTCGGCAAAGCCGCGCAGCCAGACGAACAGGTCCGGCTGGCCGAGGTCGCGGAACTGGCCGATCACGCGCATGCCTTCGCGCTCCTGGGTTTCGAGGAACTCACGGTCGAACAGGTCGATGAGCACATCGCGCTGGCCGGGGTGCAGGGTGTACTGGCGCAGCTCGACGATGGAGCAGTCGGCAATCGATGGGGTGGTGGTAGGCATGCGGGGCTTCCTTGGTGGATTCAGGCGAAAAGAGAAGACTGCAGTCTGCGGCCCAATACCTGCCAAGGCATGGCAGGTATTCGCGGCATACTGCGTGCCGGTCCCTTTTCTTCCGAGTCCCATGCGCGCCAGCCGCCTGTTGTCCATCCAGATGCTGCTCGAAACCCGCGGGCGCATGAGTGCGCAGGCGCTTGCCGAGGCGCTGGAGATCTCGGTGCGCACGCTGTACCGCGATGTGGACCAACTCACGGCGGCGGGTGTGCCGGTCTATGCCGAACGCGGTCGCAACGGCGGCTTTGCCCTGCTGCCGGGGTGGAAGACCACGCTCACCGGCCTCACCCCGTCCGAGGCGCAGGCCGTGTTCCTGAGCGGGCTGCCCGGCCCGGCCGGTGACCTGGGCCTGGGCGGTGACGTGGAGGGCGCGCGCCTGAAGCTGCTGGCCGCGCTGCCGGCCCCGTGGCGCGAGGATGCCCGGCGCGTGAGCGACCGCCTGCACCTCGACCCGGTGGACTGGTACCGCGAGAGCGCGCCCACGCCCCACCTGGCCACCGTGGCCGCCGCCGTCTGGAGCGGCGAACAGCTGGCCCTGCGCTACGAAAGCTGGGCCGACACGGTGGAGCGTGCCGTGGCCCCACTGGGGCTGGTGCTCAAGGCGGGCGTCTGGTACCTGGTGGCGCAGCCGGTGGACAAGGTGCCCGCCGACAGCGGCCCGCGCACCTACCGCGTCGCCAACATCCGCGCGGCCACGGCACTGGGCACTCCCGTGCGGCGCCCGGCGCGCTTCGATCTGCCCCGGTACTGGGGCGAGTCCATCCGCCGCTTCGAATCCAGTCTCTACACCGGCGAGGCAGACCTGCTGGCCACACCGGCGGGGCTCAAGGGCCTCGCTGCACTGAGCAGCGCCGTGGCGCGGGCAGTGGCAGCGGCCCCGCGTTCGCGCCGCAAGGACGGCCGGGTGGCGCTCACCATCCCCATCGAGTCGGTCGCGCACGCCTGCGGCCAGTTGATGCGCCAGTCGCCCGAAGTGGAGGTGCTGCGCCCGGCGGCGTTGCGGCGGGCGCTGGTAGAGCGCGTCCAGGCGACAGCCCGGCTCTACAAGCTGGGCTAAAGCCCCCGCTCGACCATGTCCAGCAGCCGCTGGCCCAGCAGTTGTTGCATGTCGCCCGGCGTGCCGCGCAGCGGCCCGTCGATGCTCAGCAAGGCCATGCCGTGCACGGTGGACCAGGCCAGGTACTCGGCGCCCGGGCGGCGCTCGGCCGGCAGTGCGCCGGCTTTCACCAGGTCGTCGAGCGCAGCCGACAGGTGCTCGAACGGGTTCAGGCCGGTGAGGCCGCCCATGGCGGGGTCGGGGTCCTGCTCCACGCTGAACTGCCCGCCGAACGCAGTGCGGAACAGCCCCGTCTCGGCGTGCGCGAAGCGCATGTAGCCGGCACCCACGGCGCGCACCCGGGCGTGGGCCTGCTCGGTGGGCGTGCCGCCGGTGGGCACGCCGGCCATCTCGGCCTCCATGGCCTGGGCCACGGCGGCCACGGCGGCGGCGCGCACCGCCGCCAGCAGGTCCTGCCGGTTGGCGAAATGGCGGTAGGCCGCATTGGGCGCCACGCCCGCGCGGCGCGTGGCCTCGCGCAGCACCACGGCATCGGGCCCACCCTGGCGCGCCAGTTCGATGCCGGCGTCGAGCAGGGCGCGGCGCAGGTCGCCATGGCGGTAGGTGCTGCGGGCGGCCGGGGGGGCTGTGGGGACGCTGTTGCGGGTGGTTACGGACATCTGGAGTGCAATGTGGACACTGTCCATTATCTCTGCTATTGTTTGTGAACGGTGTCCACAATGCATGGGCATCCGCCCTTGACCCCTTTCCATCCAAGGAGATCCCCCATGAAAGTCGAACCCTACCTGTTCTTCGAAGGCCGCTGCGAAGAGGCGCTTGAGTTCTACCGCACGGCCCTGGGCGCCGAGGTGACCATGCTCATGCGCTACAAGGACAACCCCGAGCCCGCCGCCGGTGCGGGTTGCTCCGTCGATGGCAGCAGCGGCCCCGGACCCCAGCCCGAGATGGTCATGCACGCCTCGTTCAATGTGGGCGACACCCAGGTCATGGCGTCCGACGGCATGGGCTCGGGCAAGCCCAGCTTCCAGGGCATCTCGCTGTCGCTGGCGCCCGAGACCGAAACCGAGGCCAAGCGCCTGTTCGACGCGCTGGCCACGGGCGGCCAGGTGCAGATGCCCTTGGGCAAGACTTTCTTCTCGCCCGCCTTCGGCATGGTGGCAGACCGCTTCGGCGTGTCGTGGATGGTGGTGGTGCCCCAATGACCGCGGCAGCCTCGCCAGGAGCCCAGCCCCTGCGCTACACAGGCAGCTGCCACTGCGGCAAGGTGGCGTTCGAAGTGGAGGGCACCATCGACAGCGCCCTGGCCTGCAACTGCACCATGTGCCGCCGGCGCGGCTCGCTGCTGTGGTTCGTGCCGCACGGCCAGTTGCGGCTGACCACGCCCACGGCGGACCTGGGCAGCTACACCTTCCACAAGCACGTCATCACGCACCGCTTCTGTCCGGCCTGCGGTATCCACACCTTCGGCGAAGGCACGCACCCGGCGGGCCACAAGATGGCCGCCGTGAACCTGCGCACGCTCGACGGTGTGGACCTCGGCGCCATTCCCGTGCACCACCACGACGGACTGGCGATGTAGACCACCTGCCCTTCAAGGAGACCCACCATGATGAACCCCGAACCCCAGGCGCAGCACCTCTGGCTGCAGCAACTGCTCGGCGACTGGACCTGCGAATCCACCTGCGACGCAGGGCCCGGCGAGCCACCCATGACCACCACCGGCACCGAGCATGTGCGCCAGCTCGGCGAGCTGTGGGTGCTGGGCGAAGGCACGGGCACCATGCCCGGCGGCGGCGATGCGCGCATGCTCATCACGCTGGGCTACGACCCCGAGAAAAAGGCCTTCATCGGCACCTGGATCGGCTCGATGATGACCCACATGTGGGTCTACCGCGGCACGCTCGACGCCAGCGAAAAGGTGCTTCCGCTCGAGACCGAGGGCCCGAGTTTCGCCGGCGACGGCAGCACCGCGAAATACCGCGACACCATCACCCTCCTCGGCCCCAATGAGCGCACGCTGACCTCCGCCACCCAGCAGCCCGATGGCAGCTGGAAGGAGTTCATGACAGCAAGGTATCGCCGCAAGACCTCCTGAAACCGCACCGCCGACCAGGACGCTTCGCACCGGAGGCCGCCACGCTGGCCCGCCTGGGCGCGCAGCCGGCCCACGCATGGGACGCGGGGATTGTCCTGCGGCATGCACCGCACCGTCCCATGGATGGGGCTTTCGCTGGCGCATCCTGGCCCCATCTGCAGGTGCAGGCCGTTCACAATCCGGACGGCGCACAACAGAAGGAGCCATTGCCCATGTCGAACAACCATCCCACGCCCATCCTGCAAAGCCAGCCGCTCGGCCCGCTGTGGCCCACGCTCGACCCGTTCCTGTTCTGCGCGCACCACGACGACGCCTACCCTGCCGGCAACGCCGCTTTTGGCCCGGCCGTGCCGGTGGATGATCGCCAGATCGGCAGCGACTTCAGCCGCAAGGATGGCTGGAGCATGTACCACGGCGAGACCGTGCCCGGCTTTCCCGGCCATCCGCACCGCGGCTTCGAGACCGTGACCCTGGTGCGCAAGGGGCTGATCGACCATTCCGACTCGCTCGGTGCTGCCGCGCGCTTCGGCGGGGGCGATGTGCAGTGGGTCACGGCCGGCAAGGGCATCGTGCACTCCGAGATGTTCCCGCTGCTCAGCGCCACCGAGCCCAACCCGCTGGAGCTGTTCCAGATCTGGCTGAACCTGCCCGCCCGCCACAAGATGGTGGATCCGCACTTCACCATGCTCTGGAACGAGCACATCCCGCGCCTGGTGCACCACGACGAGGCCGGCCGCACGACCACCGCCACGGTGGTGGCCGGCGCCCTGCCCGCCGCACCCGCGCCGCTGGCACCGCCACCCGAGTCCTGGGCCTCGCAGCCGGGTTCGGACGTGGCGATCTGGACGCTGCGCCTGGAGCCGGGCGCCCAGTGGCCCATGCCCGCCGCACAGGGCGAGGGCACGCGCCGCATGCTCTACTTCTTCGTGGGCGATGGCCTGCGCGTGGGCCCGCAAGACGTGCGTGAGCACGCCGCGCTGGAGATCGATGCCCGCCAGGAATGGCTGCTGACCAACACCGGTGCCACCGTGGCGGAATGCCTGGTGCTGCAGGGCCGCCCCATCGGCGAACCCGTTGCGCAGTACGGCCCCTTCGTGATGAACACGCAGCAGGAAATCATGCAGGCCATGCAGGACTACCGCCGCACCCAGTTCGGCGGCTGGCCCTGGCCCGACAGCGACCCGGTGCACGGCACCGAGGCCCGGCGCTTTGCGCGCTACCCGGGCCAGGCCGAGGACGAGGTGCCCGCGGCCGCCTGAAGGCCGCCACCCTTGCTTGGGCAGGGGTGGCCCGGGTCGTGGACAATCCTGCATTCCGATCCGCAGGGTGGCGGCCATGCCGCCCTCCTGCTTTTCCTTGCATGAAAGCGCGTCCTCCATGAACATCGCCAAAGACTCCGCCGTCACCATCGCCTACAAGGTCACCACCCTCGAGGGCAAGCCCCTGGATGCGGGCAACCTGTCCTACCTGCATGGCGGCTACGAGAACATCTTCCCCAAGGTCGAGGCCGCCCTCGAAGGCCAGACCGCCGGTTTCAGCACCACGCTGGACCTGGCCGTGGAAGACGCCTTCGGCGCACGCGACGAAGGCCTGGTGCGCACCATTCCCAAGGCCGAGTTTCCCCCGGGCGTGAAGGTCGGCGGCCAGTTGCAGGGCGTGGGCAGCGATGGCCAGCCCGCCGTTTTCAACGTGGTCAAGATCAAGGGCCCCGAAGTGCACCTGGACGGCAACCACCCGCTGGCCGGCCAGGCCCTGCGCTTCTCTTGCAAGGTGGCGAGCGTGCGCGCTGCCAGTGCCGAGGAAATCGCCCACCGCCACGTGCACGGCGACCACGGCCACCACCATTGATCTGAGCCGTTGCCGGCTCAGCCTGCCGGCCGCCGCAGCGCCTCGGGCGGCAGCTCCCAGTGCTCCCAGCGTGTGTCGCGGCGCCCGCCGCAGCGGGCATACATGCGCTGGGCCGCGGCATTGCCCGGCAGCACCAGCCAATGCAGTCGCGCGGCGCCGATGGCTGCGGCCTGTGTGCGCACCGCATCGAACAACTGCTCGCCCAGGCCCCTGCGCCGGTGGGCTGGCTGTACCCACAGCTCCTTGAGCACCAGCGTGGGCTTCAGGTCGAAGGTGAAACGGGTCTGCACCCACACCGCATAGCCGGCGAGCGGCGCATCCGCCCCGGCCTGCGCGACCAGGCAGCCGAACTCGCGGTCCGCCGCGTTGCGGGCCAGGCCGCGTTCCAACAGGTCCAGTTCTGTCACCTCGAACGCCTCGGCATAGCCCTCGAACACCGCCAGCGCACGCATCATCGCCAGCAGCTGCGGCGCGTCGTGCGGGCCGGCCTCGCGGAGGGTGGCGGGCTCAAGCACCCTGGGCGCCCTTGTCCAGGCCAAAGCCCTCGTCGATCCAGCCCGTCACGCCGCCGATCATCAACTTCACCGGCCGGCCCAGCCGCGCCAGCCGCACGGCGCCACGGTGCGCGCCGTTGCAGTGCGGGCCCGCGCAGTAGACGACGAACAGCGTGCCGGGCGCGTAGGCGGCCATCTTCGATTCGATGATCTTGGCGTGCGGCAGGCTCACCGCGCCGGGCACGTGGCCGGCCTCGTACAGTGCGTGGCTGCGCACGTCGAGCAGCACGAAGTCCTGTACGCCGCGGTCCATGGCGTCGTGCACGTCCCAGCAATCGGTCTCGAAGGCGAAGGAGGACTCGAAGTGCGCGAGCGCTTCGGTGCTGGGGGCGGCGGGGATGGCGCCCACGGCGCTGGGGGTAGAGGTCATGGCAACTGGCTCCTTGGATGGGGTTTCAGATGCCTCCAGTGTCGCCATGGGGTGCTTCTCCGGCCAGTGGCCGCCACGACAATCTTCGGTAACATTGCGCCATGCCCCATCTTGTCGCGATCCTGGCCTACGACCGCCTGTGCACCTTCGAATTCGGCTGCGCGGTCGAGCTCTTCGCGCTGGAGCGGCCCGAGCTGCAGGTGGACTGGTACCGCCACGCGGTGTGCGCGGTGGAGCCTGGCCCGCTGCGCGCCATGGGTGGTGTGCAGGTGCAGGCGCCGCATGGCCTGGCCATGCTGGCACGGGCCGACACCATCGTGGTGCCCGGTTGGCGCGATGCGGCCGAGCGTCCGCCCGAGGCGCTGCTGCGCGCCTTGCAGCGCGCCTGGCGGCGCGGTGCGCGCATCTGCTCCATCTGCTCGGGCGTGTTCGTGCTGGCGCATGCGGGGCTGCTCGCAGGCCGGCGAGCCACCACGCACTGGCGCTATGCCGAGCGCCTGGCCCACGAGTTCCCCGACATCACGGTGGACGTCTCGGCCCTGTATGTGGACGAAGGCCAGGCCATCACCTCGGCCGGCTCCGCCGCGGGGCTCGACATGCTGCTGCACCTGGTGCGACGCGACCATGGCGCGCGCGTGGCGAACACGGTCGCCCAGCGGCTCGTGATGTCGCCGCACCGCGATGGCGGGCAGGCGCAGTTCGTGCCGCGGCCCATGCCGTCTGCCGAGGTGAGCACCATCGCGCGCCTGCTCGACTGGCTGCGCGAGAACGCGCGCCAGGCCCACACGGTGGACTCCATGGCGGCGGTTGCGCAGATGAGCCGGCGCACGCTGCAGCGCCGCTTCAAGGAGAGCACGGGCCTGTCGTCGCAGGACTGGCTGGTGCGCGAGCGCGTGGCCATCGCCAAGGAGTTGCTCGAGACCCACCCGGCCATGCCCATCGATGCGGTGGCGGACCTCGCAGGCCTGGGTTCGCCCGAGTCGCTGCGCCGGCATTTCCGCCTGCACCGGCTGCCGGCGCCCTCGCGCTACCGGCAGAACTTTTCAGGCCTTGCGGGTGAGGCCACGGCCCTGCAGCACGGGCTCGGCTGACAACCGCTCGCGCGCGAACTCCACGAAGGCGCGCACCTTGGCCGGCGCACGCCGCCCTGCGGGGTAGACGATGTGCACGGGCACCGGCGGCGGCTCGTGCGCGGCCAGCACCACGCGCAACCGGCCCGCGCGCACTCCCTGCGCCGCCTGGTAGGCCAGGCAGCGCGTGAGGCCCAGGCCCGACTCGGCCGCGGCGATGTCCACCTCGTTGCTGTTGCTGACCCAGCTGAAATGCGGTTGGCCGACCACGCCGTCCTTGAACTTCCACGGCGAGACGCTGTTGTTGTCGAACGAGAAGCCGATGGCGCGGTGCGCCACCAGGTCAGCGGGGTGGCGGGGTTCGCCATGCTGCGCCAGGTAGGCGGGCGAGGCCACCACCAGCCGGCGCAATGTGCCCACCTGCACGGCGGTGAGGCCCGAGTCCGGCAGGTGGGCGATGCGCACCGCCACGTCCATGCCCTCTTCGAGCAGGTGCACCAGCCGGTTCACGAACAGGGTGCGCACCTGCACGCGCGGCTGGGCGTGCAGGAAGTCCTGCACGATGGGCGCCACATGCCGCATGCCGAACATGTGCGGCGCGGTGATGGCCAGCAGGCCCTGGGGATCGGCCTGTGCGCCGCGGGCGGCCTGCTCGGCCTCCTGCAGGTCGGTGAGGAGGGGCCGGCAATCGGCCAGGAAGCGCTCGCCCGCCTCGGTCAGGCGCACGGTGCGCGTGCTGCGCTGGAACAGCAGCACCGACAGGCGTGCCTCCAGCGCCGCAATGGCGCGCGTGACGGCGGTGGCCGACACGCCCAGGCGCCGCGCCGCCGCCGCAAAGCCCCCGGCATCGGCCACGGCGATGAAGCAGCGCAGGGTCTCCAAATGGTCCATTGTTGCGAAATCCGCAATTTTGATTGCCGTACTATGGCTATTCACGGCAGATTTGGCAATGGATATCGTGGAGACCTCTGTGAACTTCCCCTCCGACAAGGACCTCCGACCATGGCACCCTCCGCACCCCTCACGCTCTACCGCATGCCCATCTCGGGCCACAGCCATCGGGTCGAGCTCATGCTGTCCATGCTCGGCCTGCCGCACCAACTGGTCCATGTGGACGTGATCGCCGGCGAGCACCGGCAGGCCGCCCACCTGGCACGCAACCCGCTGGGCCAGATCCCGGTGCTGGTCGACGGCGAGCTGGTGCTGTCCGACAGCAACGGCATCCTGGTCTACCTGGTGCAGCGCTATGCGCCTGGCAGCCACTGGATGCCGCAGGACCCGGTGGGCCAGGCCGGCTTGCAGCGCTGGTTCAGCCTGGCCGCCGGCATGCTCGCGCCCGGGGCATCGAGCGCACGCTTCGCTGCCATCATCGGCCGCGAACCGACCGAGGCGGCGCTCGCCATCGGCCGCCGGCTGTTCGACTTCATGGAGCCCGCGCTCGAAGGGCGTGACTGGCTGCTGGGCGGTGCCCGCCCCACGCTGGCCGACATCGCCATGGTGAGCTACACCTCGCAGGCGCCGATCGGCGGGCTCTCGCTGGACAGCTACCCGCGCATCGCCGCCTGGGTCGCACGGGTCGAGGCCCTGCCGGGCTATGTGCCGCTGGCCGACCGCCTGCCAGCCTCTGACGCCGTGGTGCCGGCATGAGCGCCGGGGCCGCCGCAGCCTTCCACGTGGGCGAGCAGGCGCTGCAGGAGCGCGTGGGCGTGCGCGAGCGCATGGCCGCGGTCGGCCCCGTGGTGCTGCGCGACCACATGCCCGACCAGCACCGCGAACTGTTCGAAAAACTGCCCACGCTGCTGCTGGGCGCGCTCGACGACCAGGGCCAGCCATGGGCGACCATGGTGGCCGGGCCGCCGGGCTTCGTGCAGACGCCCGACGCCGGGTCCATGCACCTGGCCGTGGCGCCCGGTGCCACCGACCCGGTGCTGGCCCGGCTGGCACCCGGTGCGCCGGTGGGCGTGCTCGGCCTGGAGCCGCACACGCGCCGGCGCAACCGCATGAACGGGCGCGTGGCGGCGTTCGCTGCCCACGGGCTGGAAGTGGGCGTGGTGCAGAGCTTCGGCAACTGCCCCAAGTACATCCAGGCGCGTGCGCCCGGTTTGCGCGCGGTGGTCACGCCACCTGCGCCGACCCAGGTGCTGGGCCCGGGGCTCGATACTGCCGCGCTGGGACTGATCGCACGCAGCGACACGATGTTCATCGCCAGCGCCTCGGCGGCGCGCCCGGGAGCACGGCGCAATGAAGGCGTGGACGTATCGCACCGCGGTGGCGAGGCGGGTTTCGTGCATGCCGAGTACACGGCCGAGGGCCTGGTGCTCAGCCTGCCCGACTACCCCGGCAACCTGTTCTTCAACACCCTGGGCAACCTCGCGTTGCACCCGCAGGCCGGGCTGCTGTGGGTGGACTATGAGGACGGCGGCCTGCTGCATGTGGCCGCCCGCGCCGAGCTGCTCTGGGACGAGGCTTCGCGTGCGCGCTGGCCCGGCGCGCAGCGCGTGCTGCGGCTGCAGGTGCTGGGCGGCATCTGGCGCGCGAATGCCCTGCCCTGGCGCTGGACGGCGGCCGAGCCCGCGCCGCAGTTCAGCGCGATGCGTGCGCGTGCGACGGGATGAGCGGCGCGATGGCCTTGCGCGGCGTGGTGGCCTCGGCCTCCACCATGCGCGCGCTGCGCTCGTGGGCGCCCCGGGTCAGCTCGGTGATCAGGGTGGCTTCAGGCAGGTTGTGCCAGTAGCGCTGCGGCATCTCCTTGCGCATCATGTTCGTCTTCAGGCGGGCGGGGTTGAAGATGTGGCGGTAGTAGGTGAGCCACAGGGCCTCGCCCGCATCGGCCGGCGGCGCATCGCTGCGCTGGCCGCCGGGGCCGACCTGCAGCGCCTTGCCGTCCCAGCGCACGCTGGCATCGGGTGTGAGGATGGCCCAGTGCATCTGCGTGAAGCGCCGCACGAAGAAGCCGGCATTGGCCTCGGTGATGAAGTGGTCGGGCTCGAACCAGGCCACCTGCACGGTCCGGCCCTCGCCGTCGGTCACCGGGCGAAAGCGCACGAAGGCGTGCATCTTGTGCATGTCGCGCGCCACGGCGCGCACCATGTGGTGGGCCTGCAGGCGGTCCGCGTCGAGCGGGTCGTGGCGCAGCCCGCGCTCGCGCGCCAGGCGCCACAGCAGCCGGTACATGAGTGCAAAGCGCGCCGGGTTGCGGTGCAGCACCAGGCGTTCGCACAGGCGCAGAAAATCCTCGGGGACGCGCGGTGCCGGGCCGCTTGCCGGGCGTGGCAGCGGATCCAGAGGCAGGCCTGGTGCCGCGGGGGCGGAGAACAGATCCTGCGCGGCGTCTTGCGCAGTGGACCACTCCACCTCTTGCGGCAGCGCACCCGCCTGCACCAAAGTGCGTGCGGCCTGGCGAAAGCCTGCCCAGTCGGTGGCATGCGCGAGCGTGACGGTGTGCCGGACCATGGGGCTGCTTCTCAGTCGAACAGCCCGCGCTGCGCGGGAGGCGGGGCCATGCGGGCCGCCAGGTCGGCTGCATCCAGCGTGCGGCCCGGCCGGTAGTCGGCCGCCTCCACGAAGGGCAGCACCTTCTTGAGCGGCACGCGCAGCCGCGCCAGGTCGGCATGCCGCAGGCGGCGCACACGGCGCGCGGCCAGCAGGCGGTCCACGGTCTGCACGCCGAAGCCGGGCACGCGCAGCATCAGCTCGCGCGGGGCGGTGTTCAGGTTCACGGGGAAGCGCTCGCGGTGCGCAATCGCCCAGGCGAGCTTGGGGTCCATGTCCAGCGCCAGCATGCCGTCCTGGCCGGCGGGCACGATCTCGCCGTGTGCGAAACCGTAAAAGCGCATCAACCAGTCGGCCTGGTACAGGCGGTGCTCGCGCACGGTGGGCGGCGCGATCAGCGGCAGCGCGCGCGCCGCATCGGGGATGGGGCTGAAGGCCGAGTAGTACACGCGCCGCAACCGGTGCACGCCGTAGAGCCCGGCGCTGGTGGCCAGGATGGTGCGGTCGTCGGTGGCGTCGGCGCCCACGATCATCTGCGTGCTCTGGCCGCCCGGCGCGAAGTGTGGCGCCGGGGCCCGGCGGGCGCGCGCCGAGGCGGGCATGGACACCACCTTGGCGGCCGCCTGCTCCTTGCGCGCCTGCCGCGCGTCCTCGATGTGCACCGCCATGCGCGCCATCGAGCGTGCGATGGCTGCACCGTCCTTCTGCGGCGCCAGGGCCGTGAGCCCTTCGGGCGTGGGCAGCTCCACGTTGATGCTCAGCCGGTCCGCATGGCGGCCCGCGCGCTCCATGAGCTCGGGCGAGGCATCGGGGATGGTCTTCAAATGGATGTAGCCACGGAAGTCGTGCTCCTCGCGCAGCACGCGCGCCACCTCCACCACCTGCTCCATGGTGTAGTCGGGGCTCTGGATGATGCCGCTGGACAGAAACAGCCCCTCGATGCAGTTGCGCCGGTAGAAATCGAGCGTGAGGTCCACCACCTCCTGCACCGTGAAACGGGCGCGCGGCACGTTGCTGCTGACCCGATTCACGCAGTACAGGCAGTCGTACTGGCAGAAATTGGTGAGCAGGATCTTGAGCAGCGAGATGCATCGCCCATCGGGTGCATAGCTGTGGCAGATGCCCATGCCCTCGGTCGAGCCCATGCCGCGTCCGCCCACGGAGTCGCGTGGCGCGGCACCGCTCGACGCGCAGGAGGCGTCGTACTTGGCGGCGTCGGCCAGGATGGCCAGTTTGGATTGCAAAATCACTGTATGAATTTACAGTGATTTTGGGGTTTTGGCCAGTGCAGGGTTATTCGCTGCGTTACCCGCAGGGCGGCTCAGAACTAGAACTCTACGTCCACCTTCACGCTGTCGGTGTAGGTGCCCACGGGCACGTTCGGCTGGTCTGCGTAGATGCTCGCGGTGTAGGGCATCACCTGCAGGGTCTGGCCATCGGCCACGCCCAGGCCGGCGGCGCGCGCTGTGCCGACGCTGCCCCACACACTGGCGTCGGGCTTGAAGATGTTGTATTGCAGCCGGCTGGTGCCGCTGGCCATTTGCCGTCGGACGCCGCTGAGGTTGTTGCCCGGGCTCAGCCCCACCGAGTAGGTCATGCCCTTGGTGCACAGCAGCGAGATGCTTTGCGCGACGGGGGTGAAGCCGCTGGGCAGGGGCGCCGATCCGAACTGGATGTCCGGCGCCGTGATGGTGCAGTCGTTGATGACCACCAGCGTCACGGTCAGGGTGCGGTCCACGTTGCCGTTGCGCACGTCGCCTACGCAGGCGGTGCCCACGGCAATGCCTTCGCAGATGTTGGCATAGGTCCAGTTCACGGTGATGTTGTCGGTGTAGGTACCTGCCGGCACGTTGGCGCCGGCGAGCGTACTGATCTTGATGCCGATGGTGGCGCTGTTGTTGCTCAGCAGCGAGACCGCGTTGATGCCGTTGAGGTCGATGATCAGCAGCCCCGAATTGAAGGTGCCACCGCCCACCGGGCTGATCTCGTAGGGAACGGTGATGGTGCTGTTCAGGGTGTTCTTCAGGGTCAGGCCCGAAGTGGCGGAGGTGATCTTCGCCTTGAGTGTGGGGGTCGCGAACAGCGCCAGCACCACCACTCCGCAGCCGAGCTTGAAATCCGCGCTGGTGGTGATGGGCGAGCCGCTGCGCACCCGTTGCGAGGGGTGGGTACCCAGTGCGCCGCTGGTCTCGGTGGTGGCGCAAATGGCAAGCACCTGCATCGGGCAGCAGGCCAGCACCAGGCAGGCCCACAGGCGGCTCCAGCGCCGCAGGAAGGGATGAAGAAAACGGGTCGTCATCGCTCGGCTCCTTCCTGGGGGCGGGGCGCGGCAGGCAGACACCGGACGATCAGGTCGCGGGCCGATGCATACGCTGTTTCGGAAAAATCGGCCTGGCATGTCGCGCCCTCGGGCGTGCGCACCTGAAGGGAGTTCTGCGGCCGCAGCACGGTGAGGTAGACCACTCCGTCCCAGCCCACCACGGTCTGCATGTTCCCGGGCGCGTGCAGCACGGCGCTGCCGGCCTTCACGGGCGTGCCCTGGCCATCGACCAGCGTGATGGTGGCGGTGCGCAGCTTGAGCACCGGCAGCTCCACCAGCATGCCGGCATTGCGCGAGACGGACATGCGCCGCTCCAGAGCCGGGATGTCCACGTCGGCCGGCAGGGTGAGCGGGTCCACCGCATAGCGCCCCGGGTAGTAGGCGGGCACACTGGGCACCAGCAGGTAGCCCTGGGCGTTGGTGTGCCCGGCCAGCTGGTTCTCATACAGGATGGGCACGCCGGGCATGCCCTGGGTGGACACGAGCGCGAAGCCATCGTACACACGGTTGGCCGCGAACAGATGGCCGTCGATGCTGCCCAGCGAGCCCGACAGCGTGCCCCACTGCAGCGTCTGGCCGGGGCTGGTGCTCACGCCCCCCTCCACGCTCAGCGTGCTGTTGCGGTACTGCAGCGCGGCCTGGCTGTAGCGTTGCGGGCCGCCCGACAGCGTCTGCGCCACGTTCCAGCCATAGCCGCCTTCGGTGGGCATGGTGCGCTGGTAGCTGGCGTAGGTCTGGGTGGACTCGCGGTTCTTCGATGCGGACAGCTGGGCCGTCGAGCGGTCGCCGAGGAAGTAGGTGAGCTGCAGCCGCAACTGGTTTTCCCCGGTTTCCACGGTGCGCCCCGCAGTGACCGACAGGAAGGCGTTGGTCGCGACCGGCATGTTGTAGCTTGCGAAAGCCAGGCGGCTGCGCTCGTTCCTGGCATTGCGCAGGTCCAGCCAGCCGCCCGTGACCGAGCCCGTGCCCAGGTTCCAGCTCACGCTCAGCTGGCGCGATCGCCGCGACAGCTGGTAGCCGTCGTCGGCATAGGTGCTGGCATCGCCGAAGCGCGCGTCACGCCCGGTCTGCTGGAATGAGAAGCCGGCGCGCGGCGTGTTGTACTGCCATCCTGCGGTGTACTGCCAGCCGCTGCCGGAGCGCGCCGTGGTGCCGCGCGTGAGCGATGCGTTGGCAATGCCCAGCATGCCCAGGCCGGCCATGCCACCGACGCCCGCCACGCCCAGCCCCTTGCCCAGTTGGGCCTGGGCCTCGATGGTGAAGCGGTCCGAAAGGCCTTGCCGGTACACGCCTGTGGCGATGGGCCGGCCGTACGCAAAGCTGCGCAGCCCGTAGGCCCGCCGCAAGGCGCCGAGCGAAACCGAATAGTCGGTCCAGCCGGGGCGCAGCAGCTCCCGGTTCACATAGAACGGAATGGTGGTATAGACCTGCCTGCCCAAGGCATCCGTGGTCACCATGGATGCCGTGCCGGCACCGCTGACGACGGGAAGCTCGCCCAGCGTGAACGGGCCTGACGCCACACGGTGGCTGGCGGCCTTGAAGCCATTGACGAACAGATCCACGGCCGAGGGCAGGGCCGCCTGGCCCGCAAACTCGGGCAGCGGGTAGGTGATGAGGTCGGGGCGCACGCCGAAGTTGCGCGCCCATTGCACGCCCGCCATGCGCACGGACGTGGTCCAGGGCAGCGAGTCGCTCACCAGGTCTCCGTAAGTTGTTTCCGTGGCATTGGCCGTATCGGCGCTGGTCCAGCGCGTGTCATGGCGTATGTAGCCCCGGTTACCACCGGTGGACTGCAGGCGCAGGATGCCGGTGTTGGAGATCACGCCGCGGGGACTGAAGTAGCGCTGCTCGGACCACAGCGAGGTGATCGATTGCACGCGCGAGTGGCTGGCGTACAGGTCGTAGTTGAGCAGCATGCCGCTGCCCGCAGCACTGGTGGGCGTCTCTTCGGGCGTCTCGTCGGCCAGGCGCTGCATGGGCAGCCACTGCGCGGGCACCGACAGGCGCAGCCGCTGGCCCAGGGCGTCGTAGTCGGCCGTGACGCCGGGGAGCGCATCGACCGCGACCCGTGCGCCTGCGGGCTGGCCGTTTTGCACATGCATCTGCCGCAGGGTCTGCGCCTCGATTTCGAAATGGGGGCCGCGCTGCAGCACTTCCACCAGTGCCCCCGACGCCTGGCCGTTGACCTCGATGTCGAGGTACAGCACCGTGGGCTCCGAGGCCGCATCGGACGCCGAAGGCGGTGGCGGCAGGGAGCCTGCAGACAGCTGTGCGGGCAGGAAGGCAAGGAGCACCAGTGCATGGCCTGCGCGGTTCCAGAAGCCAGGGCGTTCATCGCGGCGCACGGGGGAGCAGGGTGTCAACCCCGTTGATCGTGGCCTTGAGCTCCGGGTTGGCCGGCGGTGGCGCCTCCAGCTCCCACCGCATCTGGCTGCCTGGCAGCACATAACCCATGAGGCCTTCGTTGATCGCGATGGTGCCCCGGCTACCGGTATTCCATTGCACGGAGGTCAGGCGGGCGTGGCCCGCCCCCTGGTTGCGCACCACGAGCTGGTGCCGGTTGCCCTGCCTGGTGGCGTGCCAGGTGAGGGACGGCGGCAAGGGCTTGCCCTTGCCACCAGCGAGCAGGGGCTTGGTCGGCCGAAACGGCTGCGCCCCCTCACCATAGACGAACAGCGGGATGGCATAGCGCACGTTCAGGCGGATGCCCATGCCGGTCTCGGCGCCGGTGGGCTTTTGCGCCGAATCGTCGGGGGCGGGCAGCTCGTCGATCACCACCCGGTAGGCTTCCTCCAGGCCCATGGGCGGGCGCCGGGCGGCGATCAGGCGCACCATCTGCCGCTTGCCAGCCGGCACCACGCTGATGGGCGGGCTGGCCACCACGTCCTTTTGCGCGGAGAAAAACTCCTCGCCATCGGTCTGGCTCCAGTCCAGCACCCGGACCTGCAGGGAGACCGAGGCAGTGCCGCGGTTTTCCAGCCAGACGGCCACGGCCTGCTGTTCCTCGGTGATCACAGGATCGACCGGCCAGATCATCAACGGCGTCGCGGCCTGTGCCCAATTGGCGCAGGCCGCGAGCGTGACCACCACGCGGCATGCAGTGCGAAGCAGCCAGGCAGCTGCAGAGGGGAAAGTCGGAAAGTGGTGTGCTTTCACCATGTCACGGTCACCTGCACCGTGTCCACGTAGGTTCCGGCCATGGCGGCGGCACCGGGCAGGACCAGGCTGCCCCGGATGGGCAGGGCCGTCGGTGTCGTACCCATCGTGATACCGACCGCCACGTTGGGCGTGAGGGCGGTCACCGTGCCGGCCACCAGTGACAGGGTGTATGCAATGAACTGGCCGGCCCCATTGGACAGGCGGCGCTGTGCGCCCTGCAGGTTCAGGCCCCCGTTCACGCTGACCTGCGCCGCCGTGCCGGCGGTGCATACCAGCTTGGCCTGCGTGCCCATGTCGTTGCTGGCCATCGCAGTCACCGAGCCGGTGCTGACCGCGGAGTGCGTGCCGAAGTTGACGGAACCGAAGGGCACGCCCGCCACCTGCGACGAATTGCCGAACACGATGCAGCCATTTACGATGGTGGCACTCACCGCAAAGGAGGGGCTGGTGGGCACCGTCGCGGCCATCGCCGCCAGTGACGCGCACAGCAACGACAGCGCGACGGCCGCCTGCGGGCCGGCCCGGCCTGCGGCGCGCAAGCACCTACCTGCACGTGCATGCATTTCTTGAACCATTGATGATGCTCCCTCGGCCGCCCGCCACGGCCTGTGGTGTGAACGCTCCCGCGCTCTTCGCACACCCCTTCCCTGCTGTCTCTGTCTCCTGGTAGTTGAGGCCGGTGGTCCGGCGCCCGGAGATCAGTAGGTCAGCGTGATCTGCAGCGTATCCGTGTACATGCCCGCTGGCAGCGCCGAGGGGTCTGACTTGTTGATCTGGCCATAGATCGGCAGCGCAAAGGCCACGCCGTTGGCCGGCACCGTGATGCCTGTGACCGCCGCTCCCGTCGGGTAGGCCTGGCTGTGCCCCGCGTCGCGGAACACGTCATACGGAATGTAGGCTGCCGTGCTGCCGTTGCGCATGGCGCGGCTGCCGGCGCCGATGGTGTTTCCCTGGCCGGCATACGAGCCCGGACCCACCTGGATGCTGATGCCCAGCACGTCGGGCGAGCACACGATCTGCGTGGGGCCCGAGACGCCTTCTCCGCCGGAGGCCGTGGCGTTGACGATGCCCGTGAAGGTGCTGGGTTTGGTGCCGAAATCCAGCAGACCGAAGTTCACACCGGCAGCGTTGCCCGAGCTCCCCGCAATCACGCAACCCGCCGTGAGCTGGATCTGCGATTGCAGGGTACCGGTGAGCGTGCCTGCCACCGTCGGCCATGCCAGCATGCCGGCCGCCAGGACCAGTGCCGCTGCGTACCGTTTTCGATGGGGTGCTGACCCGCAGGCATGGGATGGGTTCAGGCCCTCCACCGGGTGTGGCGTCTGTCGCTTTCGCACGGTTGCTCGCATGCTGTCCTCCTCTCAAAGCCGGAAGAAAGGCAGAGGGGGCCCTGTTGGAAGGCCTCCTTTGCCACACAACTACGAGGTCACCTTGCACCGTTGTTGGGCAAACGTCCAGCTTTTTTTTACCCGCGATGGGCGCGAAGGCACTTTGGACGCGCTGGCGCTGCTGTTACTCGCAGGGCGACGAACGTGATGCGAGGGCGTTGATCCGCCTGGGGTTATGGGTCGGCTGCGGCGACCGCCAGAATGGCCAGCGTAAAGCGGGGCCGCTCAGGTCCGCCGCGGGATCAGAAAGGGCCGGGTGGCACGTCTGTGGCGGTGCCGCCCGGAGCGGCACCGCTGCGCCGGGGAATGAGCTGCCCGTCGAGCAAGGCTTCGATGCGGGCGAAAATCTCATGGCGCGAGAACGGCTTCTTCATGAAATCGTCAGCGCCGATCCGATTGGCATAGAACTGCTCGGTGGCGTGCTCGTTGCCGCTGATCATGATCACCGGGATGTGCTGCGAGGCGGGCAGCCTGCGAATGGTGCGCAGCGCATTGAACCCGTTCATACCCGGGAGGATGATGTCCAGAAAGACCAGGTCGGGTGGTTCCTCGGCGATCAGGGCCAGGCCCTGCTCGGCATCCAGCGCCTCGCGGGTTTCATAGCCTGCCGAGACCAGCGTCTTGCGCAGGACGGCGATAACGGTCGGCGAATCGTCGATGATCAGCACCTTCGTGCCTTTGCGCGCATTGACGCGCCTGTGCTTGCGCCGCTCCAGGGGGGCTGCGGCACGTGCGGGGGGGGCGTCTGGACGGTCCGTCGTCTTGCGCATGCCGCCTAGAAGGCGGTCTAGGATACTCATGGTACGGGCTCGCTTCTCGCTGGATAAAGGCCCAGCAAGCACCCAGTATCCAGGATGTTGGGCGGGTGGCCGAAGATGTTGGCGTTTCGCGAGCCCCTCCCAGTGAGAAAAATTAAGCACTTTCGCTACTTTTGCGTGGCGATTGATTGGACGGTGTTGCCGTCCGGCCACCGGTACTACCCCACTACGCGGGCAAGGCACAGCCTCCCGGCGCTACTCCCCGGCCTTCTGCCGGTCCCTGCGCAACGCCCGCCGTAGCAGGCGGGTGGCGCGGTCACGCAAGGGCGAAGCATGGTGCTCCAATGGGGCCAGCGCCTTGGCCTTGGCGCATGCGGCGAGAAAATCCTCGAGGATGGCGGTGTCGTCCAGCGTGTCGGAGCCCACCTTGTGGAACTCGGGGTGCCATTGCGTGGCGGCGATGTAGCCGCGCCCTGGGGCAGGCTTGAGACGAATAGCTTCAGGCACGCCATCTGGCTCGCTCAGAGCCTCCACCTCGAAGTCCGGCGCCACCCGCTTGATGCCCTGGTGGTGGATGCTGTTGACCCGTGCACGGGGGGTGTCGGGGTACAACTGGGCAAGGCGCGAGCCGGCCACGATCTCGATGTCATGAAAATGCTGGTCGTAGGTTGTGGCGTTGCGGTGCTGCTGGGCGCCGGGGTGCTGGAACTCGATGTCCTGGTAGAGAGCACCGCCGAAGGCCACGTTGATCAGCTGCAGGCCCCGGCAGACGCCGAAGATGGGCTTGCGCACCTCGGCGAAGGCCTTGACCACGGCCAGGTCGTACAGGTCGCGCACGCGGTCGCCTACCCATTCCTCGCGCAGGGGCTCCTCGCCGTAGTTGCCCGGCCAGACGTCCGCGCCCCCGTGCATCACCACGCCATCGAGCCAGTCGGCATAGTGGGCCAGCGTGACGTCGCCGCGCGCGGTTTCACCCGTGGGGCAGGGCACCATCACCACCATGGCACCGGCGGACATGAGCCAGTGCGCGATGGACTGCTCGACGTACTGCAGGGTCTTGCCGGTGAACAGGGCACGGGCGGGATCGGCGTGCTGGAAACAGGCGGACAGGCCGATCTTGAGGCGGGGGGCTGCGGGCATGGATGGGGGCTCCGTAAGCATTTGCACCAGGCGCTGCACATGCAAGGCAATAGGTATTTACGTTGTAGCACCCGCTCTCGGCGCCGTCTGTAGGAAAGGGCCGTGCACGCCCCTGCCTGCGCCACGCGGTGCTATGAAATGTGGCTTTCTTCATGAAATGGCGATTTGCCGGCTGCGCGCTTTGCGCTGCGACCAGCCCCGTTTCCGATAATTTGGTAACCGGGTGTGACCCGCGCCTGCGCCGCTCGTCCACCACAAACAACAAGGCACCCATGCGCCATCCCACGATGCACCTTTCCGCGTTGGCCGCGCTCCTGGCCCTGGCCTGGCCACCCAGCCATGCCGCCGTGCCCCCGGGCGCGGCGGCCGAGATCGTGGGCCTGCAGGGCCCGGGCGAGCAGCGCGCCGCGGCCACGCCGGACTGGAAGCCGGCGCGCCAGGCCCAGGCGCTGGCGGCCGGTGACTTCGTGCGCACGCGCGAAGCGGCGCGCATGGCCCTGCTGTTTGCCGACGACACCCAGTTGCGCCTGCACCAGAACACCGTGCTGCAGGTCAAGGCCGTGGCCACGACCGCGCAGCCGATGACCACGCTGATGCTCAGCGCCGGCCGGGCCTGGACGCAGACGCGCCGCGCCGACGGCAGCCGCCTCACGCTGGAGACGCCCGCCGCCACGGCCGCGATCCGCGGCACGGACTGGGACATCGAGGTCGCTGGCGATGGGCGCACGCTGATCACCGTGCTCTCGGGCACGGTGGAGTTCGGCAATGCGCAGGGGCAGGTGTCGGTGGCGGCCAACGAGGCCGCCTACGCCGATGTGGGCCAGGCACCGGTGAAGATGGTGCTGGGCCAGCCGCGTGACCGCATCCAGTGGGTGAATGCGCTGCGCGCCGACGCGTTGCCCTCGCTGGCTGCGCAGGGTTCGACCGATGGGGGCATTCCCGCCGCGCTGGAGCCGGTGCGCAAGGCATTGGCCCGGCGCGATGCCGCCGCAGCCTCCGGGGCGCTGGCGCAGGTCCGCAGCCAGGTGCCGGCAGGCTGGGCCGCCGCGATGGAATCCGCCGTGGCACTGCAGGCGGGCGACCTGCAGGCTGCGCGCAGCCAGCTGGCGCGCCAGGTCGATGGTGCGGGCCAGGCGCCTGTGCTCGTCGCCTGGCTCATGCAATCGGACCTGCAACTGCTTGACGGCGATGGACCCGCCGCCGTGAGCACCCTGCGCACGGCGCTGGCTCGGCACTGGCCCGCGCATCCCGCCCTGGTGGCCCAACTGGCGCGCGTGCAACTGCTCACCGACCGGGTGGACGAAGCCCAGGCCACGCTGGCGGGCGCCGGCACGGGCGATGCCAGCCTGGCGCTGGTGCGCGCCGAACTGGCCCGGCGCCAGGGCGATGGGCCGGCGGCCATTGCGGCCTACACCGAGGCCACGGTACACATGCCAGGCGACGCACGGACCTGGCAAGGGTTGGGCAGCGCGCATGTGGAACGCGAGGAGACCGACCCCGCGCGCAAGGCGCTGGGCCAGGCGCTGGCACTGGATGCGCAGGCGCCGGGGGCGCAGGGTGAACGGGGCACGCTGGCGACCTTCGTCAACCAGTTCACCGAGGCGGGCCTGGCGTTCGGGACCGCGCTGCGCGACAACCCGGCCGACTATGTCGCGCTGACCGGCCAGGGGCTGATGCACCTCAAGCGCGGCCAGACGCAGGCCGCGCTCGATGACTTCCTGCGTGCCGGCGTGATGGAGCCGCGCTATGCGCGCGCCAAGGTCTGGACGGCGGTGGCCTACTACCAGCTCGGGCGTACGCCCGATGCGCTGGCCACGCTGCGCCAGGCCAGTGCCCTCGACGACAAGGATCCCTTGCCCTACCTGCTGCTGGCGCAGATCCAGACCGACCTGTTCCAGCCCGGCGATGCCGTCGAGTCCGCCCGCGCGGCCGTGCAGCGCATGCCCTACCTCAAGTCGCTCAACCAGGTCGCCAACGACCAGAAGGGCAGCGCCAACCTCGGCGCCTCGCTGGCCTTCTTCGGCATGGAGGACTGGGCGCTGGAGCTGGCGCAACAGAGCTTTTCGCCCTACTGGGGCGGCAGCCACCTGTTCCTGGCCGACCGCTACCGCGGCGAATTCGCCAAGAACTCGGCCCTGTTCCAGGGCTTTCTGACCGACCCCATGGCCTTCGGTGCCAGCCAGCTGCATTCCTCGCTGCTGCAGCGCCCGGGCAGCCATGGCGCGCTGGGCCTGCTGCTGGACCGCGACTTCTACCGCATGAGCGCGCCCTCGCTCACGCTCAACGGCATGGACAACAGCCACTTGCCGGTGTCCTGGTTCCTCAAGGCGCAGAGCGCGCGCGCCAGGCGTTCACCGATCGACGTCGGGGTGTTCAATGTGCCGGCATTCCACGATCCCTCGGGAACGGCGAACATCGGTGCCGACGTGCTCACCGTCGGCCTGGGGCTGCAGCCCAGCGAACGCCTGAACCTGTTCGCCTACGCCAACCAGTACGACGTGGCGCTTCAGGGCCGCAACCGGCTCGACCTGTGGGGCGATGGCTCCGAGGTGCGGCAGACCACGGCGGACAACCGGGCGCGCCTGGGCGTGGCCGGGCTGTCGTACCGCTGGAGCCCGGTGGAGCAAACCTGGCTCAAGCTCGGGCGCAGCAGGGAGCGCAACCGCGCCGACAACTTTCCCACCCTGTTCCTCTTCCCGCCGCTGGCGGCCCTGGGCGGGCTGAAGGCCTCTCCCGAGAAAGCCCTCACCTATCTGCAGCTGCGCCACAGCGTGGACCCGCAACCCGGGCAGCGCTGGAGCGTGGCCCTCGAGCATGTGGCCGAAAAGCAGTCCAGCGAGGTGATCGGCTACGGCCCCCTGGTCCGCCAGGACAGCGCCGCCGTACCCGACATCCTGGTGTTTGCCGGGGTCAACGAGATCGACCGGCGCTATACCGGCCTGACCCTGGCGGGCAGCCAGCAGTTCACGCCCGACCTGTTGCTCGACGGCGCCCTGGGGCTGCAGCAGATCCGCCATCGGGTGCGCGGCGGCAATGCGGTGGGCCTGCTGATCCGGGACGTCAGTGAATCGAGCCAGGCCCGGCGCAGCGACACGGAAAGGGTGGCGACACCGCGCGTGGGCTTGGTGTTCAGCCCCGCTGCGGGGACCACGTTGCGCATGGCCTACCAGGACTGGCTGCGCCCGCTGAGTGCGTCCACCCTCACCAGCGTGGAGACGGCCGGCATCCCTGTCGAGGACCGCATGGTGGAGGCCGGCGGTCGCCATCGCCGAACGGTGGCCCAACTGGGCATGGAGATCGATGGGCGCACCTTCCTGAGCCTGCGCGCCGACCACCTGCGCGTGCGCAACCCCGGTGTGATCGGGGTGGACCTGCGCACACCGAGCATGCCTTTCCTGGAGGAGATGCGCAATGCGCAGCTCATCAACCTCTCGACCACCGACGTCCTCGAAGGCACGCCGGGCTTCGAGGAAGGCACGCTGCAGGCCCTGGGGGCCGGCGTCAACCGCATGTTCAGCCGCCAGTGGTCGGGCTATGCCAAGTACCTGTACCAGCACAGCAGCAGCCAGTACCTGGACAGCACCAGCAACAGCATGGTGCGCGACCTGCGCATCCCCTACATCCCGCGCCACACGGCCGTGATCGGGGCCACCTGGGCCAGCGCGCAGCGCGTGTACCTGAGTGCCCGGGCGGTCTACCGGTCCGAGCGCTTCGAGGACAAGCAGAACCTCACGCGCCGCCCGCCGGGCTGGAACCTGGACCTCGTGGGCTACTGGGAGACACAGGACAAGCACTGGGTGGTGGGCGCCGGGGTGCTGAACCTCTTCGGAGACCGGACGCCACGCCAGACCGTCCGGTACGTGATCGATGCGCGCTACCGCTTCTAGGGGCGTCTTGCGCGAAACGGCGCTGGCGCTGGCGGCCAGCGCGCTGGTGCTGCTGCTGGTCTGGGCTGCCACGTTCACGCGGCCCTGGCATGCACTGGAGTTCAAGACCTTCGACGTGCTCACGGCATGGGCTGCGCCACAGCGCGCTGCTTTCCCGGCCGTGATCCTCGCGATCGACGAGCCGACCTTCCAGGAGCTGCAGCAGCACTGGCCTTTTCCGCGCAGCCTGCATGCGCGCCTGATCGAGCGCGTGCATGCCGATGGTGCAGTGGCGATCGGGATGGACGTGGTGTTCGCCGACCCGAGCAGCGAGGAGGACGATGCAGCGCTGGAACGCGCGGTGGCCATGGCCGCGCCGGTCATGCTGGCCTCGGCGCGCGAAAAGATCGACAGCGGCAACGCCACGCTGTGGACCGATGTGCCGCCGCTGCAGCGCCTGCTGGCCGCAGGCGGGCAGGCCGGCAGTTCGCTGGTGCAGCCCGACGACGATTTCGTGGTGCGCCGTGCCTTCGGCGACGGGGACAGCCTGGCCATGCTCCTGGCGCGGCGCGTGGCCGGCGCGCGCTCAGAAGGGCTGCAGCCCGCCGAGTGGCTGGCCTACCGGGGCCCGCGCGGCAGCTTCGACACGCGCTCGTACTACCAGGCGCTGGAGCCGGGCCTGCTGCCGCCCGGCTTCTTCAAGGGCAAGATCGTGCTGGTGGGGCGCTCTGCGCTGAGCGCCTCGGACCTGGAGAGCCGGCGTGCCGACATGTTCAATTCGCCCTTCGGCACTGCCGCAGGGGACCGCCTCTTTCCCGGCGTGGAACTGCAGGCCACGCAGGTGGACAACCTGCTCGCAGGCGACGGCCTGCGCAGCGCGCCAGGGCACTGGACTCCCGTGCTGCTCCTTCTCATGGTGCCGCTGGTGATCCTGGCCGGCCGGCGCCTGCACACGGGCTGGGCGATCGTGCTGATGGCGGCCCTGGTGCTGGCGATGGCGCTCGCCTCGTGGCTGCTGTTCGCCCATGCACGGCTGTGGTGGCCGCCGCTGATGCCGATGGCCGCGGCCCTGGGGCTGACGGGCGCCACCGCCCTGGTGATCTACGCGACGGTGCGCCAACGGGCGCAGCAGACCCGGGCCATGTTCGCCCAGTATGTGCCGCCCGAGGTGGTGGCGCGCCTGGTGGCCGAGCCCGAACTGATGCGCCTGGGCGGCGAGGTGCGCGAGGTGACCATCATGTTCACCGACCTGGCCAACTTCACCACCCTGTCGGAGCAGCTCAGTGCGGAGCAGACGGTGGAATTGCTCACGGGCTACTTCGACGCCATGACGCCCATCATCCATGCCAGCGGCGGCACGGTGGACAAGTTCATCGGCGATGCGGTGATGGCCTTCTGGGGCGCGCCGCTCGATGATGCGCAGCACGCCGAGCATGCGGTGCATGCGGCCCTGGACATGCAGCAGGCCATGGAAGCGCTGGTGGCCGATCTGCGCGCGCGCGGCCTGCCGCCGCTGCAGATGCGCATCGGCCTGCACACGGGGCGGGTGGTGGTGGGCAACGTGGGCTCGCAGCAGCGCTTTTCGTACACGGTGATCGGCGATGCGGTGAACCTCGCGGCGCGGCTGGAGGGCGCGAACAAGGCCTTCGGCACGGGCATCCTGCTGTCGGAAACCACGGCGCGGCAGTTGCCGGCCGTGCTGCCGGTGCGCGTGCTCGACGAGGTCATCGTCAAGGGCCGGGCCGAGCCGGTGCGCGTTTTCACACTCTGTGCCGACAGCGAGGCCTGCATGCTGTCCGCGGCGGCCCTGGACGCCTTCCAGGCCGGCGATGCGGCAACCGCCGCGGCCCACCTCGACCAGTTGCTGCAGCGTTGCCCCGGCGACCCGGCCGCGCTGCGCCTGCAGGCCCGGCTGGCCGAGGCGGCGGCGCTGCCTTCGGGCGTGCCCTGGCAGACCGCGGTGGCGCTGGAGAAGTTGTAAGAACCTGTGTCTCACAGGTTCTTACGTGCACGGCTCGCGTTGCGGCGGCTTTGGTGCCACCATGGGGCATGGCCGTGGTCCCGCGCCGCGTGCGGCGAGGGCCAGTGCCTTTTCTTCCGGACCCACCCAAGGAGCACCAGCATGCAAGTACAAGTCAACACCGACGACCATATCAACGGCAGCGATTCACTGGCCCAATGGGTGACGGACGAAGCGAAGACCCGGCTGTCCCGCTTCCAGGACCATGTGACGCGGCTGGAGGTGTTCCTGTCCGACGTCGATGCCGGCAAGTCGGGCGCCAAGGACAAGCGCTGCCGCATCGAGGCGCGCGTGACCGGCCGCCAGCCCGTGACCGTGACGGACGAGGCCGACAAGATGGCGAATGCCTTCATCGGCGCCACCGACAAGCTGGCGCGTGCGCTCGACACCGACCTGGGCCGCGCCAAGGACCGCCATGGCCGGGACACCATCCGCACGGCCGAAGCGGAATAGGGCGCTTAAAGGTCCAGCACCAGCAGCTTGCCCTTGGCCCGCGAGCAACAGGGCAGGCATTGCTCGTTCGTCGCCCGCTCCTCGTCGCTGAGGTACATGTCGCGGTGATCCACCTCGCCTTCGAGCACGCGCGTAAGGCAGGTACCGCAGACACCTTGCTCGCATGAGGTCATGATGTCCACACCGTGGGTGCGCAGCGCATCCACGATGGAGATGTCGGCCGGGATCGTGTAGGTGCTGCCCGTGCTGGCAATGCGCACCTCGAAGGCGCCGTCGCCCGAGGTGTCCTGTGCGGGCGCGCCGAAGTATTCGAGGTGGATGCGGTCGGCCGGCCAGCCCAGGTTCTTCGCGGTGTTCACCACATGGTCGATGAAGCCGGCAGGGCCGCAGACATACAGGCGTGCGTCTGGCGTGATGTCGGCCAGCACGGCCATGAGGTCGAGCTTCTGCTCGCGTCCACCCTCGTCGGTGTGGACCCGCACGTGCGGTGCCATGGCCGACGTTGCGATCTCCTGGGCAAATGCCGTGCGCGCCGCGGAGCGCGTGCAGTAGTGCAAGGTGAAGTCGGCGCCGGTGTGGGCCAGGCGTTCGGCCATGCACAGCAGCGGCGTGACGCCGATGCCGCCGGCCAGCAGCAGCGTGCGCCGCGCCGGGTGCAGTTCGAAATGGTTGCGCGGCGTGCTGATGGTGAGCATGTCACCCTCGTGCACGGCATCGTGCATGCCCACCGAGCCGCCGCGCGAGGCCGCGTCGCGCAGCACGGCGATGCGGTAGCGGTGTTGCTCGCTGGCGCTGTTGCACAGTGAGTACTGGCGCGTTATCTGGCTGGAGCCGCCGGGCACGTGCACATCGATGTGCGAGCCGGCGCTGAAGGCGGGCAGCGGCGCACCATCGGGTCGGGCCAGCTCGAAGCTGGCGATGCCCTCGGCCTCGACCTGCTTGCGCACCACGCGCACCTGCAGGGTTTCCTGGGCGGCCGTCATGCCGTCTGCTCCGCGGCCAGGGCGCGATCGATCACCTTGCGCGACTGCACGCCACCGGCGTCGATGTTGAGCATGAGCAGCTTGCGCTCGGGGTAGCGCAGCAGGTTCAGCTGCTGCAGCTCCAGCATCTCGCGGTCCTCGGAAAAGATCTTGCCCTGGCCTTCGCGGATCTGCGCGGTGAGGGCCGGGTCCTCGGGCTTGAAGTGGCGCGCCATGCCCCAGAAGTAGTGGATCGAGGTCTCGGTCTCGGGCGTGATGAAGTCGACCACGATGCTCGAGGCCTTCTTGTCCGCCGGGGCGTCGTAGCCGCCATGGCCGGCGAGCGCCACGCCGACCTCGATCAGCACGTGGCTCGGCGGTGTGAAGTGGCAGACCTGCCAGCGGTCCACGGGCTGGTCGTCAGGCAGGCCGTTCATGCGCAGCGCCATCTGCCAGAACGGGGGCGCCTGGATGTTCTCCATGAAGCGGCTGGTGATGACCTCGTCGCCTTCGACGCGCGTCTTGCAAGGCACCTCGTCGATTTCCTTCTGGCCGATGCTGTTGGAGTGCACATAGGTCTCGTGCGTCAGGTCCATCAGGTTGTCGACCATCAGCCGGTAGTCGCAGGCAATGTGGTAGAGCCCGCCGCCATAGGCCCACTCGGGGCTCTCGGCCCATGCGAGGTGGTGGATCTTGGCGGGGTCGGCCTGCGCGGCATCGCCGGGCCAGACCCAGATGAAGCCGTAGCGCTCCACCGCCGGAAAGTTGCGTGTGCGCGGAAAGCCCTGAACCCGCTGGCCCGGCATCGAGACGGCCTTGCCATCGCAGCCCACGCGCAGGCCGTGGTAGCCGCACATCAGCTGGCCATCGCAGACCTTGCCCAGCGACAGGGGGGCGCCGCGGTGGGGGCAGAAGTCGTCGAGCGCCGCGACCTGGTCGGGCGCCGGGCGGTAGAAGACCATCTTCTCGCCGCAGATGGTGCGGCCCAGGGGTTTGTCGGCAATCTCGTCGGGGGTGCAGGCGACGTACCAGGCGTTCTTGGGAAACATGATGCTTGTCTCTCTCCGTGGGGGAAGGATGTGTCGCGCCGCAGGCCTGTATACAGGCAGCCTGCGAATCGCTGTATTCGCAAGGGGATTGTGCGAAAAAGCCCGATTTCTGTATACATAAAAAAGCCATAAACCAGTTATCGCGCGTTGGCATATCCCGTAAGATGTTGTTTTATATGGGGAGGGGTTGCCAGGGGATGGAGGTCTGGCAGATTTCTGTATACATTCAGCCTTACGCCAGAACTCCCGCTCCGCACCGACCATGAACCATCCCGAACCCCAGGCCCTGGCCGCCCTTGGCGACGCGGCAGAAGCTGGCGCCTCGCAGTCGGTCAAGGCCCAGCTGCGGTTGCGCGAGATGATCCTGGCTGGCGAGCTTGCCGGTGGCGCGCGCATTGCCGAGCTGCCGCTGGTGGAGATGCTCGGGGTCTCGCGCACCCCCATCCGGGCCGCACTGATGCGGCTGGAGCAGGAAGGGCTGCTGCACCGCCTGCAAGGTGGCGGTTATGCCGTGCGCACCTTCTCGGAAACCGACGTGGCCGATGCCATCGAACTGCGCGGCACCATGGAGGGGCTGGCCGCGCGGCTGGCCGCCGAGCGCGGCGTGGCGGCGGACATGATGGCCGAAACCGAGCAATGCCTGGACGAGATCGACACCGTGCTGGCGCCGCGCTCGCTCGACGATGAGGGCTTTTCGGCCTACGTGGCGCTCAATGCGCGCTTTCACCACCTGCTCAGCCGCATGGTGGGCAGCGACGTCATCGTGCGCGAGCTCGACCGGGTCAAGGGCCTGCCCTTCGCTTCGCCCTCGGCCTTCGTGGTGGTGCAGACGCATTCACCCGCTGCGCGCGACATGCTGGTGGTGGCGCAGGACCAGCACCGGCAGGTGCTCGACGCCATCGGGCGGCGCGAGGGTGCGCGGGCCGAGGCCATCATGCGCGAGCACTCACGCATCACGCGGCGCAACCTGCTCGCTGCCGTGCAGGCGTCCCAGGGTCAGGGTTTGCCCGGGGTGCAACTCATCAGGGAAGGCGCCTGACCTATAACTGTGGCAAGTTATCACAATCGGCGATATCTAAAAGTTTGAAATCCCGCTTGTGTAAGCTGGCACCTCCCTACAGACTCCGCCCAGCCAACGCTGTATACAACGACATTTCCACAGGAGACAAAGCACCATGCACAAACGCCACCTTCTGCGCGCCTCGGCCGCTGCCGCCGCCGTGATGACTCTGGCCGCGCTGCCGGCCATGGCCCAGGACAATGTCTTCAAGATCGGCCTGATCCTGCCCTTGACCGGGCAGCAGGCGACCACGGGCCGCCAGATCGAGGCCGCCGCGCGCCTGTACATGGCGCAGAACGGCGACACGGTCGGTGGCAAGAAGGTGCAACTCATCGTCAAGGACGACACCAGCCTGCCCGACGTGACGCGCCGCCTGGCCCAGGAACTGGTGGTGAACGACAAGGTCAATGTGCTGGCCGGCATGGGCATCACGCCCTCGGCCATGGCCACGGCGCCGCTGGCCACGCAGGCCAAGACTCCGCTGGTGGTGATGGCGGCGGCCACGTCGAGCATCACCGAGGCATCGCCCTATGTGGTGCGCACCAGCTTCACCCTGCCCCAGGTGTCGGTGGCCCTGGCCGACTGGGCGCCCAAGAACGGCATCAAGAAGGTCGTCACCCTGGTGAGCGACTACGGCCCGGGCATCGACGCCGAGAAGTTCTTCAACCAGCGCCTGGCCTTCAACGGCGGCCAGGTGACCGAGGCGCTGCGCGTGCCGCTGCGCAACCCGGACTTCGCCCCCTTCCTGCAGAAGGTGCGCGACGCCAAGCCCGATGCGCTGTTCGTGTTCGTGCCCTCGGGCGCGGGCGCCGCAGTGATGAAGCAGTTCCTGGAGCGCGGCATGGACAAGGCCGGCATCAAGCTCATCGCCACTGGCGACGTGACCGATGACGACCAGCTCAACGACATGGGCGACGGCGCCCTGGGCGTGGTCACCTCGCACCACTACTCGGCCGCGCATCCCTCGCCGTTGAACAAGAAGTTCGTCGAGGCCTTCGAGAAGGCCAACAAGGGCCTGCGCCCCAACTTCATGGCCGTGGGCGGCTACGACGGCATGCGTGTGATCTACGAAGCGCTCAAGACCACCAAGGGCGCGGGCGGCGGCGACGCCCTGCTGGCGGCCATGAAGGGCCAGGTCTTCGAGAGCCCGCGCGGCCCCGTGTTCGTGGATGCGCAGACCCGCGACATCGTGCAGAACGTCTACCTGCGCAAGGTCGAGCGCGTCAATGGCCAGCTCTACAACGTGGAATTCGACGTCATCAAGGACGTCAAGGATCCCGGCAAGACGAAGTAACCCCGGGATAGGACGCCCCCCTGAGTCGCTTCGCGCCTTCCCCCCAGGGGGACGCCACCCGTGGCCTGGCAAAGCCAGTTCCACGGTGGCACTGGCTTGTGGCGCGCCAGTATTCAAAGCTGCAGGTATTTCCGCTGTTGGGGTGTGTACCAGTGCAAGCAAGTGGTGCGGGTGCACTGCGCATGTGCTGTTTTCTATTGAAATGATTGCATGCTGACCATTCTTTTCGACGGCGTTGCCTACGGCATGCTGCTGTTCATCCTGGCGGTGGGGCTGGCCGTGACCATGGGGTTGATGAACTTCATCAACCTCGCGCATGGGGCCTTTGCCATGGCGGGCGGGTACATCACGGTGCTGCTCATGCAGCGCCTGAACGTGCCCTTCCTGGTGTGCCTGCCACTGGCCTTCGTGGGCACGGCGCTGCTGGGGGCGGTGCTCGAGCGCACGCTGTACCGCCCGCTGTACCACAAGGCCCACCTGGACCAGGTGCTGTTCTCCATCGGCCTGGTGTTCATGGCCGTGGCCACGGTGGACTACTTCGTGGGCTCCACGGGCCAGATCATCCAGCTGCCGGCCTGGCTCAAGGGCCGCACCGAGATCGGCAGCGGCGCCTTCATGCTGGGCATGGGGCACTACCGGCTGTTCATCATCGCGGTGTGCGCGGCCCTCACCGTGGGCCTGCAGTACGTGCTCACGCGCACGCGCTTCGGCAGCCGGCTGCGTGCCTCGGTGGACGACCAGCGCGTGGCAGCCGGCATGGGCATCAACGTGAACATCGTGTTTCTCTCCACCTTCGCCTTCGGCTCGGGCCTGGCGGGCCTGGGTGGCGCGCTCGGGGCCGAGGTGCTGGGCCTGGACCCGAGCTTTCCGCTCAAGTTCATGATCTATTTCCTGATCGTGGTGGCCGTGGGTGGCACCTCGTCCATCACCGGGCCGCTGCTGGCCGCGCTGCTGCTGGGCATCGCCGACGTGGCGGGTAAGTACTACATCCCCAAGCTCGGGGCCTTCATCGTCTACAGCCTCATGATCCTGATCCTGATCTGGCGGCCCCAGGGCCTGTTCGTGCGCAAGGGGGGCAAGTGATGGACGCGTCCCGACCCAATGTGCTGCTCCAGGCCCGCCGCATGCGGCCCTGGGAGCCCCTGCTCTGGTTGCTGGCCTTTGCCGCGCCGGCGGCCCTGCCCAGCCATGCGCTGATCATCAACGAGATCGCCATCGTGGCGCTGTTCGCGATTTCGCTGGACCTGATCCTGGGTTACACCGGCATCGTCTCGCTCGGCCATGCGGCCTTCTTCGGCATGGGCGGCTATGCGGCAGCCCTGTTCGCCAAGCATGTGATGCCCGACCCGCTGGTGGGCCTGGCCGTGGGCATCGCCGCCGCCACGGTGCTGGGCGCGGTGGCCTCGTTCACCGTCATGCGCGGCACGGATCTCACGCGCCTCATGGTCACGCTGGGTGTCGGCCTGATCATGCTGGAGCTGGCCAACAAGCTCGACTGGCTGACCGGCGGTGCCGACGGGCTGCAGGGCGTGGTCATGGGCCCGGTGCTCGGCAGGTTCGAGTTCGACCTGTTCGGGCGCACGGCGGCCTGGTACTCGATGAGCGTGCTGCTGGTGCTGTTCCTGCTGGCACGGCGCGTCGTGCAGTCGCCCTTCGGCGCCACGCTCAAGGCCATCCGCGACAACCGGCTTCGTGCCATGGCCATCGGCATCCCGGTGACTGCCAAGCTGGCCCAGGTGTACACGCTGGCCGCAGCACTGGCAGGGGCCGCAGGCGCCCTGCTCACGCAGACCACGGGCTTTGCCTCGCTGGACCTGTTCGAGTTCCACCGCTCGGCCGACGTGATGCTGATCCTGGTGATCGGCGGCGTGGGCTGGCTCTACGGCGGCGTGGTCGGTGCCATCGGCTTCAAGCTGCTGCAGGACCTGATCTCGGCCGTGACGCCGCAGTACTGGACCTTCTGGATCGGCCTGTTCCTGGTGGTGCTGGTGCTGGTGGGCCGCGAGCGCCTGATCCGCCCATGGACCTGGTTCGGAGGGCGCAAGGCATGAGCACCACCGCAGTCCACAACGACGCTCCCGTCGTGCTGGCCGCGCACGGCCTGGTCAAGCGCTTCGGCGGCATCACCGCCACCAATAACGTCACGCTGAACCTGCGCCAGGGCGCGCGCCATGCGCTGATCGGCCCCAACGGGGCCGGCAAGACCACACTCATCAACCTGCTGACCGGCGTGCTGGAGCCTACCGAGGGCTCCATCGTGCTCGAGGGCCAAGACATCACGCGCCTGGCACCGCACCAGCGGGTGCAGCGCGGCATGGTGCGCACCTTCCAGATCAACCAGCTGTTCGATTCGCTCACGCCGCTGGAAACGCTGGCGCTCACCGTCTCGCAAAAGCAGGGCCTGGGCGGCAAGTGGTGGCAGAAGCTCGGCGCGCGCAGCGCGGTGAACGAGCGCTGCGAGCAACTGCTCGAACAATTCCATCTCACGGCCGTGATGGCCGAGCCTACGCGCGTGCTGGCCTATGGCAAGCGCCGCCTGCTGGAGATCGCCATCGCCCTGGCCTGCGAGCCGCGCGTGCTGCTGCTCGACGAGCCCGTGGCCGGCGTGCCCGCGGGCGAGCGCGAAGAACTGCTGCAGACCGTGGCGGCTCTGCCCGCCGATGTCTCGGTGCTGTTGATCGAACACGATATGGACCTGGTTTTCAGCTTTGCCAAGCGCATGACGGTGCTGGTCAACGGCACCGTGCTCACCGAAGGCGACCCCGACACCATCGCCAACGACCCGCAGGTCAAGGCCGTGTACCTGGGGCATGGGGAGGGCGCGCATGTCTGAGCAGCTGTTGCGCATCGAGGGCCTGAGCGCTGGCTACGGCGAAGCAGTGGTGCTGCAGGGCGTGTCCCTGTCGCTGGCCGAGGGCGAGACCCTGGCCCTGCTGGGCCGCAATGGCACGGGCAAGACCACGCTGATCAACACCCTGGCGGGCGCCACGCGCCAGCATGCGGGCACGGTGGCGCTGGGTGGGATGGCGCTGCACCGCCTGCCTGCACACGAGCGCGCGGCCGCCGGCATTGGCTGGGTGCCGCAGGAGCGCAACATCTTCAAGTCGCTCACCGTGCACGAGAACCTGACCGCGGTGGCGCGGCCCGGCCGCAAGGGCGCCACGGCAGCACCGTGGACGCCTGACAAGGTCTACGCGATGTTCCCGCGCCTGGCCGAGCGCAAGACCAACCTGGGCACGCAGCTGTCCGGCGGCGAGCAGCAGATGCTGGCCGTGGGCCGCGCACTGGTGCTCAACCCGCGCTTGCTGCTGCTCGACGAGCCGCTTGAAGGCCTGGCCCCCATCATCGTCGAGGAGCTGCTGCGCGCCATCCGCCGCATCACGCGCGAAGAGGGGCTCTCGGCCATCATCGTCGAGCAGCACCCGCAGGCCATCCTGGCGATCTCGGACCACGCCGCGGTGCTGGACCGGGGCACGGTGGTGCACACCGGTACGGCCGCCGATCTCGGTGCGCAGCCCGAGTTGCTGGACCGCCTGCTGGGCGTGGCCCGGTAGGCCGCAGACTGGAAACTCCACCATGACCATGCAGCACATCGGCCTGATCGGCTACGGTGAAGTCGGCAAGACCTTTGCCCTGGGGCTGCAGCCGCAGCCCGGCGTCACCGGTGTCGGCGCATGGGACCTGAAGTTCGCGCAGGGCGCCACGCGCGACGCCGAGCTGGCGCATGCCGCGCAGCACGGCATCACCGCCCATGCCTCGGCGGCGGCGCTGTGCGCGGCCAGTGACCTCGTCATCTCCGCCGTCACTGCCTCGCACACGTTGGAGGTGGCCCAGGAGGTGGCTGCCCACATCCGCCCCGGCACGCTGTTCCTCGACCTCAACTCCGCTTCGCCCGGCACCAAGCAGCAGGCCGCTGCGCTGATTGAGGCGCGTGGCGCGCACTACGTGGAGGCGGGCGTCATGACCTCGGTGCCGCCCTACGGCATCCGTGTGCCCATGCTGCTCGGGGGCGCCCAGGCGCAGGCCCTGGCGGCCGTGCTGCAGGGCTGGGGCATGGACGCCACGCCCGTCAGTGAACAGCTGGGCGTGGCCAGCGCCATCAAGATGTGCCGCAGCGTGATGATCAAGGGGCTCGAGGCCCTGGTGATCGAAAGCTATGCCACCGCGCGCCAGTACGGTGTGGAGGCGCATGTGCTGCCCACCCTGGCCGAGACCTTCCCTTCCATCGACTGGGCAAAGCAGGGAAGCTACTTCTTCAGCCGCGTGGTACAGCACGGCCAGCGCCGCTCCGAAGAGATGCACGAGGCTGCGCGCACCGTGCGCGAGGCTGGAGTGGAGCCGCTGATGGCCAGCGCCATTGCGCACAAGCAGGCGGCCGTAGCGGCCATGGCGCGCGAAGGCGTGTTCGCCGGCCTGCCCAAGGATGCGCCGTGGCAGGACTACGCCGACCGGCTGCTGGCGCATCTGGCGAAGGATCAAGGCGACTTGTAGATGGTCTGCAGGGTCGTGCGGATCAGCTCCGCCATGGCCTGTTGCGTGAGCGTGGCCGGGCGCTGCGAGCTCACGGCCATCGACAGCTTGCTGCGCAGCCGGGGCTCGCCCGCCTGGCCGATGGGCCGGGTGCTGAACACCTCGGGCCGGCCCGAGGTGGTGACCGCGTTCATGGGCAGCACGGCGCTGCCCGCGCCATCGGCCACCAGGTCCAGGATGGCGGCCACGCCGTCGATCTCCAGGCTGATCTGCGGGCGCAGGCCGAGGGCGGCCAGCTCCGACTCCACCAGCATGCGGATGGAGTTGGGCCGCGTGGGGATCACCAAGGCGAAGCGCGTGAGCGCCTCGAGCGCCACCGGTTCCTGCGCCTGCGCGTCGGTGTCGGCATCGCTCTGGCCCACGGGGCGGCGCTGCACCAGGAACAGGTCTTCCTCCAGCAGCGGCGTGATCTCGATGCCCGGCGAGGCGGGCGTGTTGTAGAGCAGGGCGATGTCCAGCAGCCCGGTGGTCAGCGATTCGCGCATGGCCACCGTGAGCCCTTCGCTGATGGCCAGGGCCGCATCGGGCATCTGCACGCGGAAGGCGCGCGTGAGCGGCACCGTGAGCACCTTGGCCATGGTGGGTGGCAGGCCGATGGCCACGCGCCCGGCCAGCGCCCCGCGCACACGCCCGAGCTCCTCGCGCGCGCGCTCCACCTGGTGAAGGATGCCGCGGCCATGCTCCAGCAGCAGCTTGCCGGCCTCGGTCGGTATCGCGCCCCGGCCATTGCGCACCAGCAGGTTCTGGCGCAGCTCCACCTCCAGCAGGCGCACCTGGCGGCTCAGGGCCGGCTGGGCGATGTCCAGCACCACCGAGGCGCGGGTGAAGCTGCCCAGTTCGGCCACGCGCACAAAGTACTCGATCTGCTTGAGGTCCATGGGGTGTGCTCTCTGCTATTTGCAATAGCTCGAATTCGACAATACAAGAATGATATATCTGGTAGTGCCCCTGCCGGCTTTATGTCGGGCCCGGCCCTGCCCACAATCGGCGGCATGTATACAGCGACTGCCACCTTCCCATGAGTGCGCCCACCCTTCGTGGAATCTCGTCCATGGCCACGCGCCAGGTGCTGGCCGAACTGCTGGCCGCCTACGAGCACCAGACCGGCGAGCGCGCGGTCATCGAAGCCGTGGGCGGCGTGGATGCCGCCAAGCGCGTGCAGGCTGGCGAGGCCTTCGACGTGGTGGTGCTGGCCTCCGACGCCATCGACAAGCTCATCGCCGCCGGTGCCATCGACGCCGCGAGCAAGACCGACTGGGTGCGCTCCGGCGTGGCCGTTGCGGTGCGCACTGGTGCAGCGCTGCCCGACATCGGCTCGGAAGAGGCGGTGCGCAGCGCTGTGCTCGCCGCGCGCAGCATCAGCTACTCCACCGGCCCGAGTGGCGTGGCGCTGGCGAAACTGTTCGAGCGCTGGGGCATCGCCGACGAGGTGGCGGGCCGCATGGTGCAGGCTCCGCCCGGCGTGCCCGTGGGCTCGCTGATTGCACGCGGCGACGTGGAACTCGGTTTCCAGCAGCTGAGCGAGTTGTTGAATGTGGAGGGCATCACCATCGTGGGCCCGCTGCCGCCCGCGATCCAGATCACCACCATTTTTTCGTCGGGCGTGGGCACCGCCAGCCAGCAGCCCGAGGCGGCCAAGGCCCTGCTCGATTTCCTGGCCTCCCCTGCGGCCGCAGAGGCGAAACAGCGCCAGGGTATGGACCCTGCCTGATACCCCATTCCAAGATCCAAGGAGCACAACGCAATGAGCCTCATCATCGACTGCCATGGCCATTACACCACGGCACCCAAGGCGCTGGAGAACTGGCGCAACCAGCAGATCGCGGGCATCCAGGACCCGGCAGCCATGCCCAAGGTCGCTGATCTGCAGATCAGCGACGACGAGCTGCGCGAGTCCATCGAGAGCAACCAGCTGCGCCTGATGAAGGAGCGCGGCAGCGACATCACCCTGTTCTCGCCGCGCGCGAGCTTCATGGCCCACCACATCGGTGACTTCAATGTCTCCAGCACCTGGGCGGCCATCTGCAACGAGCTGTGCCACCGCGTTTCCACGCTGTTCCCCGAGCACTTCGTGCCTGTGGCCATGCTGCCGCAAAGCCCTGGCGTGGACCCCGCGACCTGCATCCCCGAGCTGGAAAAGTGCGTCAAGGAATACGGCGCCGTGGGCATCAACCTGAACCCCGATCCTTCGGGCGGCCACTGGACCAGCCCGCCGCTGACCGACCGCCACTGGTACCCCATCTACGAAAAGATGGTGGAGTACGACCTGCCCGCGATGATCCACGTGAGCACCAGCTGCAATGCGTGCTTCCACACCACGGGCGCGCACTACCTGAACGCCGACACCACGGCCTTCATGCAGTGCATCCAGGGCGACCTGTTCAAGGACTTCCCCACGCTCAAGTTCCTGATCCCGCACGGCGGCGGTGCCGTGCCCTACCACTGGGGCCGTTTCCGCGGCCTGGCGCAGGAAATGAAGAAGCCGCTGCTCGAAGACCACCTGCTGAACAACATCTTCTTCGACACCTGCGTGTACCACCAGCCGGGTATCGACCTGCTGAACACCGTGATCCCGGTGAAGAACGTGCTGTTCGCCTCGGAAATGATCGGCGCCGTGCGCGGCATCGACCCCACCACCGGCAATTACTACGACGACACCAAGCGCTACATCGAGGCGTCGAAGATCCTGAGTGGCGACGACAAGCACCAGATCTACGAAGGCAATGTGCGCCGCGTGTTCTCCCGACTCGATTCACGCCTGAAGGCAAAGGGGCTCTGACATGTATGAACTAGGCGTTGTCTACCGCAACATCGCGCGCGCCGATCGCGCAGCCGCCGACGGCCTGGCCGCGCTGGGCTCGGCCACGGTGCACGAGGCCATGGGCCGCGTGGGCCTGCTCAAGCCCTACATGCGCCCCATCTATTCGGGCCAACAGGTCTCGGGCACGGCAGTCACGGTGCTGCTGCAGCCCGGCGACAACTGGATGATGCATGTGGCGGCCGAGCAGATCCAGCCCGGCGACGTGGTGGTGGCGGCCGTCACCTCCGAATGCACCGATGGCTACTTCGGCGACCTGCTGGCCACCTCGTTCCAGTCGCGCGGTGCGCGGGCCCTGATCATCGATGCCGGCGTGCGCGACGTAAAGACGCTGCAGGAGATGAACTTCCCCGTGTGGAGCCGCGCCATCTCGAGCAAGGGCACGATCAAGGCCACGCTGGGCTCGGTGAACATCCCCGTGGTCTGCGCCGGCATGTGGGTCACGCCGGGCGACGTGATCGTGGCCGACGACGATGGCGTGGTCTGCGTGCCCGCTGCGCGCGCCGCCGAGACGCTCGAAGCCGCGCGCAAGCGCGAAAGCTTCGAGGGCGAGAAACGCGCCAAGCTCGCCTCCGGCGTGCTCGGCCTGGACATGTACAACATGCGCCCCGGGCTCGAAAAGGTCGGGCTCAAGTACATCGACTGACCCGTCCTCGACAACCCATCGGCACCGCCTGTCCGGCAGGCGGTGTCTCTGCCGCCGTGTGCGGCGCATCCCGACAACTTCCCTGAGACACACCATGAGCCTGCTTTCCTCCTCCTTCTCCCGCCGTGCCGCCCTCGCCCTGGGCATGGCCGCCGCGGCCGGCCTGGCGCCGCAGTTCGCCGCCGCCCAGCAGTTCCCGACCAAGGCCGTGCGCATCATCACGCCCTTCCCGGTGGGCGGTGGCCCGGACGGCGTGGCCCGCATCGTGGCCGAGAAGCTCGGCCGCATCTGGAACCAGCCCGTGGTGGTCGAGAACCGCCCCGGCGGCAACGGCTTCATCGCCATCGACGCCTTCAAGCGTGGCGCCAAGGATGGGCACGACCTGATCGTGCTCGACAACGTGCACCTGGCCGCCTACCCCAGCCTGTTCAAGAAGCTGCCCTACGACGCCGCCAAGGACTTCGACACCCTGCTGCCGCTGTTCAAGACGCACTTCTTCTTCACCGTGGGCACGGGCAGCAAGTACAAGACCGTGGGCGACATCGTGGCCGATGCCAAGGCCCGCCCGGGCAAGCTCAACTACGGCTCCTGGTCGGTGGGCAATCCCGTGCACCTGGGCTCGGAGCTGTTCGAATCGGCCACGGGAACGCAAATGGAGCATGTGATCTTCAAGGAGACCACGCAGCTCTACACCTCGGTCGCCACGGGCGACATCGACTTCGCGCTGGGCAGCGCTGCCACGGCCGGCCCGCTGTACCGCGCCGGCAAGCTGCGCCTGCTGGCCTTTGCCGGCCCGCAGCGTTCGGCCGAATTCCCGGACGTGCCCACCGTGGCCGAGGCGGGTGGTCCCAAGGACTTCACCGTCACGGGCTGGAACGCCATCGCCGTGCCGCCCGGCCTGCCCGCTGCCGTCACCGACAAGATCAAGCGCGACATCGAGCAGGCGCTGACGGGTGCCGATGTGGCCGAGAAGTTCAAGACCTTCGGCTACGAGCAGTTCCCCACCACGCGTCCCCAGTTCGCGCAGTTCGTCAAGGACGAGAGCCAGCGCTTTGGCGACGTGATCAAGAAGGCCAACGTCTCGCTGGACTGACCGGTCGGCAAGGAGAACGCACATGAGCGAATTCACCAAGACCCCTGGCTGGCTCGACTGGTACGCCGGTCCGAGCAAGCCGCGCTTCCAGGTGCCTGCGGGCGCCGTGGACGCGCACTGCCACGTGTTCGGCCCCGGTGCCGAGTTCCCCTACGCACCCGAGCGCAAGTACACGCCCTGCGATGCGAGCAAGGCGCAGCTCTATGCGCTGCGCGACCACCTGGGCTTTGCGCGCAACGTGGTGGTGCAGGCCACCTGCCACGGCGCGGACAACCGCGCCATGGTCGATGCGCTGGTGCACTCGGGCGGCAAGGCGCGCGGCGTCGCCACCGTGCGCCGTTCGGTGACCGACGAGGAACTGCAGGCCATGCACGACGCCGGCGTGCGCGGCGTGCGCTTCAACTTCGTCAAGCGCCTGGTGGACTTCACGCCCAAGGACGAGCTGCTGGAGATCGCTGCGCGCATTGCCAAGCTCGGCTGGCATGTGGTGATCTACTTCGAGGCCGTGGACCTGCCCGAGCTGTGGGACTTCTTCACCGCACTGCCCACGACCATCGTGGTGGACCACATGGGCCGGCCCGATGTGACCAAGCCCGTCGATGGCCCCGAGTTCGAGCTGTTCCTGAAATTCATGCGCCAGCACCCCAATGTGTGGAGCAAGGTCAGTTGCCCCGAGCGCCTGAGCGTGGCCGGGCCCAAGGCGCTCGACGGCGAGCAGGCGGCCTACCGCGACGTGGTGCCGTTTGCGCGCCGCGTGGTCGAGGAGTTTCCCGAGCGCGTGCTCTGGGGCACCGACTGGCCGCACCCCAACCTCAAGGACCACATGCCCGACGATGGCCTGCTGGTGGACTTCATCCCGCACATTGCGACGACGCCCGAGCTGCAGCGCCAATTGCTGGTGGACAATCCCATGCGCCTCTACTGGCCTGAGGAAGTGAAAGGCTGAAGCCATGTCCCTCGACAAACCCTACCTGGACGTGCCCGGCACGACCATCTTCGACGCAGAGCAGAGCCGCAAGGGCTACTGGCTCAACCAGTTCTGCATGAGCCTCATGAAGGCCGAGAACCGCGCCCGCTTCAAGGCGGACGAGCGCGCCTACCTTGACGGTTGGGCGATGACCGAAGAGCAGAAACAGGCCGTGCTCGCGCGCGACCTCAACTGGTGCATCCGCCTGGGCGGCAACATCTACTTCCTGGCCAAGATCGGTGCCACGGACGGCAGGAGCTTCCAGCAGATGGCCGGCTCCATGACCGGTATGACCGAGGACGAATACCGCGCCATGATGGTCGGCGGCGGCCGCTCGGCCGAAGGCAACCGCGTCATCGGCGAAGACGGCGATGCCCAGGCGCACCGCCAGCCGCAGGGCGCTGCGGGAAAGAAAGGAACCTGAACATGGCGCGCATCACCGCCTCCGTCTTCACCTCGCACGTGCCGGCCATCGGCGCGGCGCTCGACCTGGGCAAGACCCAGGAGGACTACTGGAAGCCGCTGTTCGCGGGCTACGACTTCTCCAAGCAATGGATGAAGGACAACAAGCCGGACGTGGTCTTCCTGGTCTACAACGACCATGCCACGGCCTTCAGCCTGGAGATGATCCCGACCTTTGCCATCGGCACGGCGGCCGAGTACCTGCCGGCCGACGAGGGCTGGGGCCCGCGCCCCGTGCCCAAGGTCATCGGCCATCCCGATCTCGCTTCGCACATCGCGCAGTCGGTGATCCAGCAGGACTTCGACCTGACCATCGTCAACCGCATGGACGTGGACCACGGCCTCACGGTGCCGCTGTCGCTGATGTGCGGCCAGCCCGACCCCGTGGCCGGCGCCTGGCCCTGTCCGGTGATTCCGTTCGCGGTCAACGTGGTGCAGTACCCCGTGCCCAGCGGCCGGCGCTGCTACAACCTGGGCCAGGCGATCCGCAAGGCCATCGAGAGCTACGACGAAGACCTCAACGTGCACATCTGGGGCACGGGCGGCATGAGCCACCAGCTGCAGGGTCCGCGTGCGGGCCTGATCAACAAGGACTTCGACAACGACTTCCTCGACAAGCTCATCAGCGACCCCGAGGCCGCCGCCAGCATCCCGCACATCGACTATGTGCGCGAGGCGGGCAGCGAGGGCATCGAGCTCGTGATGTGGCTCATCGCGCGTGGCGCCATGGCCGACGTGGCTGGCGGCAAGCCGCCCAAGGTCGCGCACCGCTTCTACCATGTGCCTGCGTCCAACACGGCCGTGGGCCATTTGATCCTGGAGAACTCCTGACATGACTACGAACAAGACCATCAAGGTCGCCCTCGCGGGCGCCGGTGCCTTCGGCATCAAGCACCTGGACGGCATCAAGAACATCGACGGCGTGGAAGTCGTCTCGCTGGTCAGCCGCGACCTGGACAAGACGAAGGAAGTCGCCGCCAAGTACGGCATCGGCCATGTCACCACCGACCTGGCCGACAGCCTGGCCCTGCCCGAGGTGGACGCCGTGATCCTGTGCACGCCCACGCAGATGCATGCCGAGCAGAGCATCGCCTGCATGAAGGCCGGCAAGCACGTGCAGGTCGAGATCCCGCTGGCCGACAGCTTGAAGGGTGCACAGGAGGTCGTGGCGTTGCAGAAGCAAACCGGCCTGGTCGCCATGTGCGGCCACACGCGCCGCTTCAACCCCAGCCACCAGTACGTGCACAAGAAGATCCAGGCGGGTGAGTTCAACATCCAGCAGATGGACGTGCAGACCTACTTCTTTCGCCGCACCAACATGAACGCCCTGGGCCAGCCGCGCAGCTGGACCGACCACCTGCTGTGGCACCACGCTGCCCACACCGTGGACCTGTTCGCCTACCAGGCGGGCAGCCCCATCGTGAAGGCCAATGCGGTGCAGGGCCCCATCCACCCCGCGCTGGGCATTGCCATGGACATGAGCATCCAGCTCAAGGCCGCCAATGGCGCGATCTGCACGCTGTCGCTGTCGTTCAACAACGATGGCCCGCTGGGCACCTTCTTCCGCTACATCGGCGACACCGGCACCTACATCGCGCGCTACGACGACCTGGTCAACGGCAAGGAGGAGAAGATCGACGTGAGCCAGGTGGACGTGTCGATGAACGGCATCGAGCTGCAGGACCGCGAGTTCTTCGCTGCCATCCGCGAGGGCCGCGAGCCCAACTCCAGCGTGGCCCAGGTGCTGGCCTGCTACCAGGTGCTGCACGACCTGGAGCAGCAGCTTCAATAACAGCGATTCCTTCGTTCGATTCAACTGCGCCCGCAGCCTGTACGCTGTGGGCGTTTTTCATGGAGCAATGACCAGCATGCAGACACGCAAACTCGGCCCCTTCGACGTCAGCGCCATTGGCCTGGGGTGCATGAACCTGAGCCACGCCTATGGCGCCCCCGTATCACCGGAGCAGGGCGAGCGCGTGCTGCTGGCCGCGCTCGATGCAGGGGTGACCCTGTTCGACACGGCCACACTCTACGGCTTCGGCGCCAACGAGACCCTGGTGGGTCGCGTGATGAAGCCGCACCGCCAGCGCTTCACCCTGGCCAGCAAGTGCGGCATGCAGGGTGTGGACGTGGCCGGCGACGGCAAGCTGGTGCGCGTGATCGACGGGCGACCCGCCACCTTGCGCCAGACCTGCGAGGACAGCCTGCGCCGCCTGGAGACCGATGTGATCGACCTGTACTACCTGCACCGTTGGGACAAGCAGGTACCCATCGAGGACAGCGTGGGCGCGCTGGCCGACCTGGTGCGCGCGGGCAAGATCCGCAGCATCGGCCTGTCCGAGGTATCGGCGGCCACATTGCGCCGCGCGCATTCGGTGCACCCCATCGCTGCCGTGCAGACCGAGTATTCGCTGTGGACGCGCAACCCCGAGATCGCGGTGCTCGACGCCTGCCGCGAGCTGGGCGTGGCCTTCGTTGCCTTCAGCCCGGTGGCGCGTGGCTACCTGTGTGGCGGGCTGACCGATGTCTCCACCCTGGACGCCAAGGACATCCGCCGTGCCATGCCGCGGTTTGCGCCCGAGGCCTATGCCGCCAACCTGGCGTTGCTGGAGGGGTATGTCGCGATTGCGCGCCAGGTGGGTTGCAGCCCTGCGCAACTGGCGCTGGCCTGGCTGCTGCACCAGGGTGGGCACATCATTCCGATTCCGGGCACGACGAGCGTGGAGCACCTGCACGACGACCTGGGCGCGGCTGGCGTGCAGCTCGACGCAGCGACGCTGGCCGCGCTCGACCAGGCCATCAACCAGCAGAACGTCGTGGGTCCCCGCTACAGCGCGCAGAGCGCGAGCGAGGTGGACACCGAGGCATTCGCCTGAAACGTTGCACGCCCCGCACCATGGCAGGGCGGGCGCGATCAGCGGCGTGCCTGGGTGTCGGTGTGCAGGCTGATCTGGTCGGTACCGGAGCTGGCCGCGCGGATGTTGGTCGCCAGCATGCGCGTGCGTGCCGCGCTGGTGGCGGCCTCGGCACGCAGGGCTGCCATGTAGGCGATGTGGTTGGTTTCCGCCTCGTCGCTGGTCTTGCTCCAGATGCTGTTGGCCTGGGCCAAGGCGTCGGTGGCCTGCTTCAGTTCCAGGGCCGCATGGCGGGCCACAGCCGGGTCGGCGCTGGCGGTACTGACCGCCGTGCGGGCCCTTTCGAGGGCCATGGACGGGGCGGTGGCGCAGGCGGACAGAAACCCTGCGGCCATCGCGCTGATGGCGAGAACGGTGGTGCTTCGAAGCATGGGATGCATGGTGGCTGTTTCCTTGAAGACGCTTTTGGGCGTGGTCTGCATCGGATCCATATGTAACAGATGCATATGACCCGCCCGTGGCAGAAATTGAACAGCAAAACCTGTGCCGCCCCGCATGGGGCTTACCCTGGTGGGGTATTGCCGTTACCAGCGTCCGGCGCCTGCACCATGCCGATGCGCCCCAGGCACGGCGCCAAATGTTACATGTGGGTAAATGCTTACTTAGATGAATCCACCTCTTCGGGAAAGGCGCTGCCCAGGCGATCGGTCTGCTGTTGCGGGGTTCGCGAATGCAAAAGACCGCGCGGCGTGAGCGGCGCGGTCTTGGTGGCATCGCTGGGCGGAACCCCGCCCAGGGCTGTGGCGTCAGCGGCCCCTGAGGTTGCCCTTGTCGTCGGCAATCACGATCTCCACGCGGCGGTTCATGGCCCGGCCCTCGGGCGATGCGTTGTCGGCCACCGGGTAGACCTTGCCATAGCCGCGTGCCGTGATGCGGCCCGCGTCCACGCTGCGCGCCACCAGCGCATCGCGCACGGCGCCGGCCCGGCGTGCCGACAGTTCCTGGTTGTAGGCGTCCGAACCCACGCTGTCGGTGTAGCCCTCGATCAGCAGCTTGCGCTCAGGAAACTGCTGAAGAAAGCTGGCCAGCTTGTCGAGTCGCGGCGCGGCCTGGGGCGAGAGCTCGGCCTTGTTGAAGGCAAACAGCACGTCGCCTAGCGTCACGATCAGGCCGCGTTCGGTCTGCAGTGCTTCCATCTCGCGCAACTGGGCCTCCAGCAGGCGCACGCGGTCCTGCGCCGCACTGGCCTGGGCCAGCGCGGCATTGGCCTGCGCCTGCTGCTGGGCGGCGCGCTGCTCGGCGCTCAATGCCTGTGCCTGGGCGATTTGCGCATTGCGCGCCTGGGCGTCGGCGCGCAGGCGGGCCTCATCGGCCTCGCGGGTGCGTGCCTCCAGGCGGATGCGGTCGGCCTCGGTGCTCGCGCTCTGGATGCTCGCATCGAGCATGCGGGCGCGTGCCGCGTTGTTGGCGATCTCGGCACGCTGCGTGGCGATGTAGGCCAGGTGGCTGGTCTCCGACTCGTCGTGCTTGTCGGCCCACAGGCGGTCGGCGCGCAGCAGTGCATCGCTGGCCTGCTTGAGCTCCAGCGGCGCGTACTGCGCAACGGCTGGGTCGGAACTGGCGCGGCCGACGGCCAGGCGCGCCTGTTCCAGGGGCACGAAGGGGGCGGTGCTGGCGCAGGCGGCCAGCAGGCCCGCGGCGATCAGGCCGGAGGCGAGGGCGGAAGTGCGGCGAAGAATGGGATGCATGGTCGGGATTCCTTCAAGATTCGGTGGTCGTCGCTGCCGTGGTGGCATGCATGGGCTGCGGTGCTCAGCGTGCGGGTGCAGCGCGGCGGTTGATTTCTTCCTGCAGCGCACGGATGCCGTCCTGCACCTGGGCCAGGTTGCCGGCATTGCGCTCCGCGTCGGCGCGGGTCTCGGCCACGCGGGCGTCCACCTCGGCCTCGGCAGCCAGGCGGCGCGCGGCGGTGTAATCCTGTGCGCCCATGGCCTTCTCGGCGGCCATGAGCTTGTCGCGGGCGCGCTGCAGTTCCACGGGGGCGGTGGCGGTCACGGCCGGCGAGGCCGACACGCGGGTCAGCGTGGTGCGGCTCACGGCCATCTGTTCGGTGGGTGGGGGGGTGGAGGAGCAGGCCGCCAGGGCGCCCAGGGCGAGGGTGGCGACGGCGATGCGGATGGGTGCGGATGAATGCATGGTGTTCTGAACTCCTTGGGAGGGGGTGGGATCGGCCCTCCCCGAGATGCCGGCATGCCGGGCGAGGAGGCGACCAGGAGACGCTGCTGGTTCAGGTGCATTGTTCGCGCGCAGGCCTTCGGGCCGCGTAGTCCCGGCCACAGTTCGCCTGTGGTCCCGGTCTTACATCGGCTTACGTGTACGGGCGCTGCGGCGCCCAGGGCATCAGGGCAGGTTTTCGCGGAACACGACCTGGCTGCGCGTGGTCTCCACGCCCGACAAGGCCGACCGCCCGTCTCGCAGGTTGGCGAAGATGCGCACGCAGCTCGTGATGGTGCTGAGCGGGTTCTGGGTGATCACGGCGTCCATGCTGCCGTCGATGAGCTGGGCGCGCGTGTCGGGCGTGAGGCCATGGCCGATGAACACCACCTTGTGCTGCATGCCGCACTCCTGCAGTGCGCGGGCGATGCCATCGGAGGCGCCGCCGATGTTGTAGATGCCGGCCAGATCGGGGTGGCGCTCGAGCAGGGTGCGGGTCTGGCGGTAATTCTTCTCGGAGTCGTCGAGACCTTCGCGCAGGCCCACCACGGTGAGCTGCGGGAACAGCTCTTCGAGCACGTGCAGGAAGCCCGCCTCGCGCTCCTGGTGCGCCGCGTAGCGCAGGCTGCCGGCCACCAGCGCCACCTTGGCGGCACGCGCGCCGATGAAGCGGCCGATCAGGTAACCCGCCGTGCGGCCCGCCGCCCGGTTGTCCAGGCCCACATAGCCCACGCGCTGCGAGTTGCCCAGGTCCGAGATCACGGTGACCACGGGCACGCCGCGCTCGGCCAGCGTGGCCACGGCCTCGCGCACCTGGGGGTGTTCCAGCGCCATCATGACCAGGCCGTCGTAGCGCTTGCCGTGGTGCAACAGCGCCTGGGCCAGGGCCTCGGGGTTGAAGCTGTCCACCGTTTCGGCGCGGCACTTGACGTGGAACGGTGCCCAGTGCTCCTGCGAGTAGCTGACCATGTCGCCCAGCATGGTGAGAAAGCGGCTGGTGTTGCGCGGCAGCAGGAACATCACGCGCAGGGGCGCTGGCGCCAGCGTGGCGGCCAGGCCGTCCGCCGGCAGGTAGCCCAGCTCGCCCGCGGCCTGCACCACGCGCTGCGCGGTGGCTTGGCGCACGCCGCCGCGCCGGTTGAGCACCCGGTCCACCGTGGCCGTGGAGACACCGGCCAGCGTGGCGACCTCGGCCACGCCGGGCAGGGCGCGGCTCACGGTCGGCCTCCGAAGCCATCAAAAACCATCATGTTTGGCGTTTGGTGCATCACGGGCCCGAGGCTATCGTAAGAGCCCACCGCATGCCAGAGGGCGGCGGTCAAGACAAGGAACAATGATGGAGACAAACAACAAGCGGCTCGCGGGCCGCGTGGCCCTGGTGTTCGGTGCCGGGTCCGACGGGGATGGCTGGGGCAATGGCAAGGCCGCTGCGGCGGCCTATGCGCGGGCCGGGGCCCAGGTGGTTGCGGTGGACCGCGACGGCGCCGCGGCCGAGGTGACGCGCGACACCATCCGCGGCGAAGGCAATGAAGCCCTGGCCGTGCGCGCGGATGTCACGCAGTGGAACGAGGTGCAGGCCGCCGTGCAGGCGGCGGTGCAGGCCTATGGCCACATCGACATCCTGCACAACAACGTGGGCATCACCTCGCAGGGCGGGCCGGTGGAAACCTCCGAGGACACCTGGGACCGGGTGATGGCGGTCAACGTCAAGAGCATGTTCCTGACCTGCAAGGCCGTGCTGCCGCTGATGCAGGCGCGGCAGTCGGGCGCCATCGTCAACATCGGCGCGCTCGGCGGCGTGCGCTGGACGGGCTATGCCTACTGCGCCTATGCCGCGTCCAAGGGGGCGGTGAACTCCTTCACGCAGAGCGTGGCCCTGCAGTACGCGGCCGAGGGCATCCGCGCCAACTGCATACTGCCGGGCGTGATGGACACGCCGCACATCTACCGCCAGATCTCGGGCTTCTACGCGAGCCACGAAGAGATGGTGGCCGCACGCCACAAACTCTCGCCCACGGGGCGCATGGGCGATGGCTGGGACGTGGCCAACGCCGCGGTGTTCCTGGCGTCCGACGAGGCGCGCTACATCAACGGCGTGGAGCTGCTGGTCGACGGCGGCATGCATGCGCGGTGCAATTGAAGCGTCACATTTCCATCAAAAACCATCAGATTCTCAATTTGCGCGGGGCGCAGACCACCGATAAGGTCAGCCCTTGAAAGAGCCGCCCCGCGCGTGCCCCTTCCAACGATTCCATAAAGACAGGAGACAAAGACCATGGCCCATTCGAATCCCTCTTCCTCGCGCCGCAGCCTGCTGCGCGGCCTGTGCGCACTGCCTGCCGCATCCGTCGCGGGCGCCTGGCCCGGACTGGCCAGCGCCGCCGCGCCGGAGTACAGCTTCAAGTTCGGCAACAACCTGCCCGTGTCGCACCCGCTCAACGTGCGCGCCAACGAGGCGGCGGCGCGCATCCTGGCCGAGAGCAAGGGGCGGCTGGAGCTCAAGGTCTTTCCCAACAACCAGCTTGGTGGCGACACCGACATGCTCTCGCAGGTGCGCAGCGGCGGCCTGGAAATCTTCAACGCCGGCACCATGGTGATCGCCACGCTCGCGCCCATCAGCGCCATCACGGCCGTGGGCTTTGCCTTCGCCGACTACGACCAGGTCTGGAAGACGGTCGACGGCAAGCTCGGCGACAGCATCCGTGCGGCCTTCGCCAAGGTGGGCCTGTACACCTTCCCGCGCATGTGGGACAACGGCTTCCGCCAGGTGACCACCAGCACCAAGGCCGTCAACAGCGCGGCCGACCTGGGCGGCATGAAGATCCGCGTGCCGGTGAGCCCCATGGGCATCTCGATGTTCAAGGCCCTGTCGGCATCGCCGGCCAGCCTGCAGTTCAGCGAGGTCTACTCGGCCCTGCAGACCAAGGTGGTCGATGCGCAGGAGAACCCGCTGGCCATCGTGCAGACCGCCAAGCTCTACGAGGTGCAGAAGTTCTGCTCGGTCACCAACCACAGCTGGGACGGCTACCACATGGTCGTCAACGGGCGCGCCTGGCGCGGCCTGCCCGACGACCTCAAGCTCATCCTCGGCCGGGCCTTCGACGAGGCAGGCCTGCAGCAGCGCGCCGACCTGAAGAAGCTCAACGAGACGCTGCGCGGTGACCTCACGGCCAAGGGCATGGCCTTCAACGACGCCAGCCCGCAGAGCTTTCGCGAGCAGCTGCGCAAGGCCGGCTACTACTCCGAGTGGAAGGGCAAGTTCGGCGACGAAGCCTGGGCGCTGCTCGAAGCCTCCGTCGGCAAGGTGTCCTGATGCTGGCCGCTGCCGTGCCCGCGCCCGTCCCCACGGGCTGGCGCACCACGCTCGACCCGCTGGATCGCGGCATCGGCGTGGTGGTGGAGTCCGCCGCAGCGTTGCTGGTGCTGGTGGAGATCTGCCTGCTGTTCTGCGGCGTGGTGTCGCGCTATGTGTTCCATGCGCCGCTGGTCTGGTCGGACGAACTGGCTTCCATCCTGTTCCTGTGGCTGTCCATGCTGGGCGCGGTGGTGGCGCTGCGCCGCGGCGAGCACATGCGCATGACCGCCTTCGTGGGCAAGGTGCCGCCGGCGGCGCGCGCCTACCTGGAGGCGCTGGCCATGGCGGCATCGTTCGCCTTCCTGCTGCTCATCCTGCACCACGCCTATGAGTACGCGGCCGAAGAGGCCGTGATCGTCACGCCGGCGCTGGAGATCAGCAACGCCTGGCGCGCCTCGGCGCTGCCGGCCGGCATGGCCCTGATGCTGCTGGTGTGCACCCTGCGCATGCTGCGCGAGGGCGGCCTGGCGGTGATGCTGGCGGCCGTGGCCACGGTGGGGGCGCTGGTGCTGGCCTTCTGGCTCGCGCAGCCGGTGTTCCCGCCGCTCGGCAAGCTCAACCTGGTGATCTTCTTCGTCGTGGTGGTGGCCACCTGCGTTTTCGCGGGCGTGCCCATCGCTTTCTCGTTCGCGCTGGCCACCTTCGGCTACCTGGCGCTCACCACGCGCGCGCCCATGCTGGTGCTGGTGGGGCGGCTCGACGAGGGCATGTCGCACCTCATGCTGCTGGCCGTGCCGCTGTTCATCTTCCTCGGTGCGCTGATCGAGATGACCGGCATGGCGCGCGCCATGATCCAGTTCCTGGCCAGCCTGCTGGGCCATGTGCGCGGCGGGTTGTCGTACGTGCTGATCGGGGCCATGTACCTGGTCTCGGGCATCTCGGGCTCCAAAATCGCCGACATGGCGGCCATTGCGCCCGTGCTCTTTCCCGAGATGCAAAAGCGCGGCGCCAAGCCCGGCGACCTGGTGGCCCTGCTGTCGGCCACGGGGGCGCAGACCGAGACCATCCCTCCCTCCATCGTGCTGATCACCATTGGCTCGGTCACGGGCGTGTCCATCGCGGCGCTGTTCACAGGGGGCATGCTGCCGGCCGTGGTGGTGGGCGCCTGCCTGTGCGCCGTGGTCTGGTGGCGTTACCGGCGCGAAGACCTGTCGCAGGTGCAGCGCTTCGGGCGTGCGCAGATCGTGCGCTTCCTGGTCACCGCATTGCCGGCCATCGCCCTGCCCTTCGTGATCCGCGCGGCCGTGGTCGAGGGCGTGGCCACGGCGACCGAGGTCTCCACGATCGGCATCGTCTACGCTGTGCTGGTGGGCCTGTTCATCCACCGCCAGTTCGACTGGCGCCGGCTGCGGCCCATGCTCATCGAGACTGCCTCGCTCACGGGCGCCATCATCTTCATCGTGGGTTGCGCCACGGCCATGGCCTGGGGGCTCACGCAGTCGGGCTTCTCGCACGACCTGGCCGAGGTGATGAAGCAGCTGCCCGGCGGCGCCTGGGGCTTCATGGCCGTGTCGATCATTGCCTTCGTGGTACTGGGCAGCGTGCTCGAAGGCATCCCGGCCATCGTGCTGTTCGGTCCGCTGCTGTTCCCGATTGCCAAGGCCGTGGGCATCCACGAGGTGCACTACGCCATGGTCGTGATCTTCGCCATGGGCATCGGCCTGTTCGCGCCGCCCTTCGGTGTGGGCTACTACGGCGCCTGTGCGATCAGCAAGGTGCACCCCAACGAAGGCCTGTCCCACATCGGCGGCTACGTCATGGCGCTGTTCGTGGGTCTGGTCATCGTGGCCGCGATCCCGTGGTTCTCCACGGGGTTCCTGACCAAATAACGCAATCCATCCAACCCCCTGGTCCGGCCGCCCTGCATGCCGGGCCCTCCTTCCCTTTCTGAAAGCAGCAAACCATGAGCCGATTCTTTGGTGAAATCCGCCAGGTGGCCTACCTCGTGCCCGACATCGAGGCTGCCATGGACTACTGGGCCAATGTGCTGGGCGTCGGGCCCTGGTACTACAACCCGCGCGTGCCGATTCAAAACTACACCTACCGTGGCGAGCGCCACGAGCCGCACAACTCGGTGGCCCTGGCCAATGCCGGCGGCGTGCAGATCGAGCTCTTGCAGACGCGCAACGACGTGCCTTCGATGTACCGTGACTTCCAGCAGGCCGGCCATGTGGGCGGCCAGCACGTGGCCTACTGGACGGAGGACTTCGACGCCGACCTCGCACGTGCCGAGGCCGCGGGCTTCAAGGTCTGCATGAGCGGCGAGGTGGGTGTGAACGGCCGCTTCGTGTACTTCGAGGACGGCAAGCACCCGGGCCTGCACCCGGGCGCGCTGATCGAGCTGTCCGAAGTGGCCGGGCCCAAGGGCCGGCTGTTCACGCTGATCCGCGAGGCAGCCAAGGACTGGGACGGCGAGGACCCGGTGCGCCCCTTCCCCGATCTCAACACCCTCTGATCCCATGGACGCCGAGCATTTCGAAGCCCGCTACCTGATCGAGACGCCGCTGGACCCGGCCCATGTGGCCGAGGTGCTTGCGGGTGAACAGTCCTGTGGCACCTTCACCCGCGTGGAGGGTGAGACCGATGCGCTGCGCGAGCGTGCGCGCGCCACCGTGCAATCCATCGAGGAACTCGAATCCGTGGCCGCGCCCAGCCTGCCCAATGGCTGGCTGGAGCGCCGCGCCGCGGCCGGCAGGCCGCTGGCCGGGCCGTTCCGCCGGGCGCGGCTCACGGTGCGTTTTCCGGTGGCCAATGTGGGCGCCAATCTGCCCACGCTCGCGGCCACGGTGTCGGGCAACCTGTTCGACCTGGGCGAGGTCACGGGCCTGCGGCTCGAATCGCTGCACCTGCCGGCGGAGTACCGCCGGCGCTTCGACATGCCGCGCCAGGGCATCGCGGGCACGCGTGCGCTCACGGGGGTGCAGGGGCGCCCGCTCATCGGCACCATCGTCAAGCCCAATGTGGGCCTGTCGGCCGAGGAGACCGGCGCGCTGGCCGCGCGGCTGTGCGCGGCGGGCGTGGACTTCATCAAGGACGACGAGGTCTGTGCCGACCCCGCGCACGCCCCGCTGCGCGAGCGCGTCCGGGCCGTGATGCGCGCCGTGCGCGCGCACCAGGACCGCACGGGCAAGCATGTCATGGTGGCCTTCAACATCACGGACGAGACCGACGCCATGCGCCGCCATGCCGACCTGGTGCAGGCCGAAGGCGGCAGCTGCGTGATGGCCAGCCTCAACTGGTGCGGCTACTCAGCCGTGCAGACCCTGCGCCGCCACACACCGCTGGCGCTGCATGGCCACCGCAACGGCTATGGCGCGCTGTCGCGGCATCCGCTGCTGGGCTTTTCGTTCCAGGCCTGGCAGACCCTGTGGCGCCTGGCCGGGGTGGACCACATGCACGTGCACGGCCTGCAAGGCAAGTTCTCCCAGACCGACGACGAGGTGGTCGAATCGGCCCATGACACGCTGGCCCCGCTGGCACCGGGGCTGGATGACGCCGTGCTGCCCGCCATCTCCAACGGCCAGTGGGCCGGCACCGTGCCGCTGACCTGGGAGCGCCTGCGCAGCACCGACCTCCTGTTCATGTCGGGCGGCGGCATCCTGGCCCACCCCGATGGCCCTGCCGCGGGCGTGGCAAGCATCCAGCAGGCCTGGGAGGCCGTGGCGGCGGGCACGCCGCTCGATCACTTTGCGCAGAATGCGCCCGAACTGCAGCGCGCGCTCGGCTTCTTCGGCTCCAAGGGCTGAGCACACCATGATGGCTGCATCCACTGCCCGCCTGGGCTGGTATGGCGACGATTTCACCGGGGCCACCGACACCCTGGCCACGGCCGCCCAGGCGGGGCTGCGGGCCCTGCTGTTCATGGGCGTGCCCACGGCCGCGCAACTGCAGCGCGCGGGGCCGCTGGACGCCATCGGCATCGCGGGCGCCGCACGCGCAATGGATCCTGAGGCCATGCGCGCCGAACTGGAACCCGTGGGCCGCTTCTTCGCGCAGATGCGCGTGCCGGTGCTGCACTACAAGGTGTGCTCCACTTTCGACAGCGCACCACACGTGGGCAGCATCGGCGTGGCGGTGCACACCCTGCGCCAGCATGTGGAAAACCGCTTCGTTCCCATCGTCGGTGGGCAGCCCAGCCTGGGGCGCTACTGCGTGTTCGGCCACCTGTTCGCGCGTGCCGGGAGCGATCCGGCGGTGCACCGCATCGACCGGCACCCCACCATGAGCCGCCACCCGGTCACGCCCATGCAGGAGAGCGACCTGCGGCTGCACCTGGCCCAGCAAGGCCTGCAGCCGGTGCCCGGCATCGACTACCCGCTGTATGCCCAGCCGCTGGCCCGGCAGGAGGCGGTGCTTGATGCCACCCTGGCCGGGCGCCCTGCCGCGGTGCTGATGGACGCCAGCCGGCCCGAGGACCTGCAGGCCGTGGGCCAGCTGGTGTGGCGCCGTGCCCAGCAGGCCAGGCTGCTGGCGGTGGGGCCGAGCAGCGTGGTGCAGGCGCTGGCGACGCAGTGGCCCCATGCGGCTGCGGCGACGGCAGCGCCGTTGGCGGCCGCACCAGGGCCTGTTTTCGTGCTGGCGGGCAGCCTGTCGCCGGTGACGGCGCAGCAGGTGCGCGCTGCGGTGTCCTACGAGCAGGTGTCCGTCGATGTGGCAGCCCTGGTGCACGGTGGCGAGCACGCAGCCAGGGCCCTGGCGGAGCACCTGGGAGCCCTGCTGCAGGCCGGCCGCAGCGTGCTGGCGGTGACGGCGGGCAGCGCCGCGCACGGTGCCACGGCCCACCAGGTGGCCCAGGCCGGCGGCCGGTTGCTGGCGCAGGTGCTGGCGCAGGTGCCGTTGCGCCGCATCGGCATCGCCGGGGGCGATACCTCCAGCCTGGCGGTGCAGGCGCTTGCGGCCTGGGGCCTGTCGTACCGGGCCTCGCTCGCGCCCGGTGTGGCGCTGTGCCAGCTGCACAGCGAGCACCCGGCGCTCGATGGCCTGGAGATCATGCTCAAGGGTGGGCAGATGGGATCGGACGATCTTTTCGAGCGGCTGCTGCACGGTGACGGCGCCTGAGCCCGCGGGCGAGATGAAAAAGACCTGCAGCCCTTGCGGGCCGCCGGCTTGGCGTTGTCGCCTTGTAAGTACGCAAAATCATGGGCATTGGGCTGCCTGCGCGAAAGTCGAGAGGTACCCCAGGCGCTGCACCGTCGGTGTGGTATGAGGCTGGTAGAGATAGACGCTGGGCTGGTCGGCGGTCTGCACGGCTGCATCGGCCCCGAGGCAGAGCGCGCCGTTGGCATAGCAGCGCAGGTAGAACGGCGAGGCGGTGATGGTCGTTGTAGGACTCGTCAGGATGGAGCGGAAGGAGTTTTCTGCCCAGTCCAGCACGCAGTCCGTCGGCTGGGCCAGGCCGGTGCCCATCACTGTGCGGGTAACGGCGGCTGCGCCGCGAACTGGGAACACTAGGCGTGCCAGGCGGGAACCCGGCTGCTTGGGTGAAAAGATCACCAGGGTGGAGCACCCCTGGCCCGGTTGTAGTATGGCGTTGCTGCAACCATCTGAGCCGCCCGGAATCGTAAAGTCGGCAGGTGCAATGGTCGGGCACCCCAGCGCCGCACAGGTAACCAGGGCACCGTCCACGCCGGCCGTACCCAGCTGCACCGCTGTGCTCGCGCGGTTGAAGACCGAGAAATACTGCGTCGCAAACGTGGAGTTGAGCGCCGCCTTGCCGAAGGTGTGGTCCTGTGGGGGATCGGAGATCAACACGTCCTGGGCTTGTGCCGACACGGATGCCAGCGACAGAAGGGCCATTGCGGCCAGCGACTTGCGGGAGATCAGGGGTGGGATCATGGCAATTCCTTGAGAAGAATTCGGGAAAAATGGCAAGCGTGCCTTGGCCATATGGCGGCGTCAAGTCGTTTGCCGCGCGCCAGCGCCGTAGATTGCGCCAGCAGATGCATTGTGGAGCGCCGCTTTGGCCGTCGATAGAGGGAATGGGACCTCGCCAGCGCGCACTGCGGGTCCGGCCCCGGGGTTTGCATCGCGGACAGAATCACCGGCATTGGGTCGCTTGCTCAGCTCCGAAAGATCTCCAAGGCGGTGCAGCGGGGGGCCTGTGGCTGGTTTACACGTCCTTCAGGTTGAGGTCGTCCGATGCCATATCAGCCCCCAGGCACAACGTGCCGTTAGCGTAGCAGCGCAGGTGGCACAGCAAGACCGTGAACGTGCCGATGGGTGTGGTCAATACCAGCGAAAGGTCTTTCGGTCCATTCGAGAATGCAGTTGATGCTGGGTGCGACGCCCGTGCCGAGCGACGATGCGAGTCCTAGTACATCTGCACAAAGGTTATGACGCTTTGTCTGGAGTAGGAACTGGATAGGCCTTGGCCAACGTTTGCCTGGCTTTGTCGGTACAGAACATCCAGGTGATACGCGCACCGCTGGCATTTCGCAGTTGCTCCCAAGCTTGAACCTCGGCCACCAGGCGATCCCGGGATTCAATGCGGCGATCCAGGCACTGGCGTCGCAGCACGCCGATTTCAATCTCGACCATGTTGAGCCAACTGGGGTGCTTTGGGGTGTAGTGCCATTCGATGCGCTGCAGGATGCGACGAGCCTCTGCTGGCGGCATGCATCGGTACAGTGCCGCGGGCGTGTGGGTCGATAGATTGTCCAGCACGAGCCGGATGCGCTGCGCTTGCGGATAGTGAATGTCCACCAGATCACGCATGCACTGGGCGAAGTCATGTGCCGTTCGACGCTCGGTCACCTTCACCGTGCGCCAACTGCGATGGGCATCCAGGAAGACGAACAGGTTGGCGGTTCCGTTGCGCTTGTATTCATAGTCGTAGCGCAATGGCTGCCCCGGCTCGGCCGGGATCGGTTGGCGCACTTCGCCAATGAGCTGGGTGGGGCTTTCATCGAAGCACACGACGGGCTGCAGTGGGTCTGGTGCTTGGGTGTACAGATCAAGCACATCTTCCATGCGGGCTACGTATTCGGCATCGACTTTGGGGATGCACCACATGTCCTTGCGCCAAGGCTTGAGGTCATTCTCGGCCAGGCGCCGACGCACCGTCTCTCGCGATAGCGTCTCATGTTCGGTCAACTGTACGAACGCATCTGCCAGCAACTCAAGTGTCCAGCGGGCTCGTCCGGGGGGCGGATCGGAGCAGGCGGTGGCGATCAGCAAAGCCTCCTGCTTGCCGCTGAGCTTGCGCTGCGCTCCAGGCCGATCCTGTTCGGCAAGCGCCACCTCCAAGCCCTGTTCTACGAAGCGGCGCTTGGTGCGGTATACGGTGGACTCACTCACCGCCAAGGTGGCGGCAATGCGTGCGTTGTCCTGCTCGGCATGGGCTGCAAGCAGGATCTGGGCGCGCTTGATCTTGCGGGCCGCATGCTTGCCTGCGCTCAGCATCGCGGCAAGCATCTCTTGCTCGGATGCAGCAAGTTCGACTCGATAGCGTAAATTCATTCGGATGGCTCGTTTCAGGGGCCTCCTTTGATCGCCGGAGTCGAGAATGGATCAAACATCGCCCGCGCTGCCCGCGCAAGGCCTGGCCTGCCCGGATTTCACGGACATCCAAGGTCAGTATCTGGCATTCATCTGGGCATATGGCCTGATCAATGGCCGCCCTCCAGCTGAGCGGGACATGCAGCAGTTTTTTGCTGTCACCGCACCGTCCGTCCATCAGATGGTGCTCACCCTGGAGCGCCATGGATTGATCCGGCGTCAACCGGGCACTGCCCGCAGTATCGAGTTGCTCCTGGACTACAACTGCCTGCCCGTCCTACGGCCTCGCCATACCGGCAAAACCTCTGTGCAGCAACACTAGTCGCCGAACCATCGCGCAAAGGGAAGATCAATTGCGAGAGCCGTGCACCCGGTTCCTTGGGCGAAAAGACCACCAAAGTCGAGCAACCCTGCTGAGCGGGAGTAGCGCATTGCTGCAGTCGTCCGAGCCTGCTGCTATGGCGAAGTCCGATGCCGAGATCACGGGGCAGTCCAAGCCGGCACAGGTCATTTCCGCGGCGCGGCTTGAGACCATGGTGCCCAGTTGCACGGCGCAGGCGCCGGAGTTGAACACGGAGAATACTGGATGGCCGAGGTGGGGAAAAGCGGGGCTTTTGCCGAAGCGGTGCTCCCCCGGCGGGTCGGTGATCTCCAGTGGGCATGGGCTGACAGGTCGGCCAGCGAGAGCATAGCTAAGGCGACCAGGGATTGGAGAAGGGCGGCTTGGTCGCGTGGCGGTTCCTTGGGCGTGAGTCAGTCACGACAAGGTTGCCCTCTAGGAGGTCGTCAAGGAAGCAATGGGCGGCAAAGTGCCACATGTCACGCCAACAGCAGTTTTCTCCACGGTGGCATTGCGTTCTTCTGCATGGGGCAAAGAAAAAGGCCGGCCACCCTTGCGGGCAGCCGGCCTTGGTGTCGGCCGGGGCCTGGCGGCTTACTTGGCCACCACGCGCACCATTTCCAGGCACTTGTTCGAGTAGCCCCATTCGTTGTCGTACCAGCTGACGATCTTCACGAAGGTGCCATCGAGGGCGATGCCGGCGTCGGCGTCGAAGATCGAGGTGCGGGTATCGCCACGGAAGTCGGTGGCCACCACCTTGTCTTCGGTGTAGCCCAGCACGCCTTTGAGCGCGCCTTCGGACTGGGCCTTCATCTCGGCCTTGATCTCTTCGTACGTGGCGGCGTTTTCCAGCTCCACGGTCAGGTCAACCACCGAGACGTCGCTGGTGGGCACGCGGAAGGACATGCCGGTGAGCTTCTTGTTGAGCGCAGGGATCACCACGCCCACGGCCTTGGCAGCGCCCGTGCTCGAAGGGATGATGTTTTCCAGGATGCCGCGGCCGCCGCGCCAGTCCTTGTTGGACGGGCCGTCCACCGTCTTTTGCGTGGCAGTGGCTGCGTGCACCGTGGTCATCAGGCCGCGCTTGATGCCCCACTTGTCGTTGAGCACCTTGGCCACGGGGGCCAGGCAGTTGGTGGTGCACGAGGCGTTGGAGACGATGGCCTCGCCCTTGTAGCTCGTGTGGTTCACGCCGTACACGAACATGGGGGTGTCGTCCTTGGAAGGAGCCGACAGAATGACCTTCTTGGCGCCGGCGTCCAGGTGCTTCTGGGCCGTGACCTTGTCCAGGAACAGGCCCGTGGATTCGATCACCACGTCCGCGCCGACCTCGTTCCACTTGAGGTTGGCGGGGTCGCGCTCTTGCGTCAGGCGGATCTTCTTGCCGTTGACGATCAGGGTATTGCCGTCCACCGACACGTCGCCCTTGAAGCGGCCGTGCACCGAGTCGTACTGCAGCATGTACGCCAGGTACTCGGGCTCCAGCAGGTCATTGATCGCAACGACCTCGATGTCGCTGAAATTCTGGATGGCGGAGCGCAGCACGTTGCGGCCGATGCGGCCGAAGCCGTTGATGCCAATCTTGATCGTCATTTCCAAGGTTCTCCAAACGTTAAGGAATCAGGGTGGACATTGCGCCGCCTGTGCGAATGTCGAGAGGTATCCCAGGCGCTGCACCGAGGGGGTGGGCTGCGTCTGGTAGAAGTAGACACTGGGCTGGTCGAAGGTGGGCACGGCCGTGTCGGCCCCCAGGCACATCGTGCCGTTGGCATAGCAGCGCAGGTGGAAGGGCGAGACGGTGGCGGTGCCGGTGGGCGTGGTCAGCAGCTGCGGGAAGCTCTTCTCGGCCCAGTCGAGCACGCAGTCCAGCGGTGTCGATGTGCCTGTGCCGTGCAGCGGGTAGGTCGCCAGCGCCGCGCCGTTGCGCGACTGGACGATGAGCTGGGAGATGCGCGACCCCGGGGCGGTGGGGGTGAAGGCCACCAGGGTCGAGCAGCCCTGGCCAGGTTGCAGCACGGCGTTCGAACAGCCGTCCGAGCCGGCCGGGATCAGGAAGTCCCCCTGCGCGACGACCGGGCAGCCGATGCCGGCACAGGTCGCCAGGGCCGCGCCGCTGGAGATCAACGTGCCCAGCTGCAGCGGCGCACTGCTGCGGTTGAACACCGAGAAGTACTGCGTCGCAAACGTGGCCTGGAGCGGAACCTTGCCGTAGTTGTGGCCGGCCGGTGGATCGGTGATCTCCACCTGGGCATGGGCCGAGAGGCAGGCCAGCGACAGCACGGCCATGGCGGCCAGGGACTTGCGGGGAAACAGGGTCGGGATCATGGCAGCTCCTTGAAAAAAGGGGACGTCAATGAAAACGACTAGCGTGCCGGCCACATGTAACGGCGTCAAGCATGCAAAGAGGCTGCAACGTGCTGTAAGTCACGCGAAACCTCTGCATATTTGCACAATGTTACGTCCCTGCCCCGCCGCGCCCGGTCAGCGGCCGCCCTTGAGCACGGCCTGCACGGTGGCAGCCACGTTCTCTTCGGTGAAGCCGAAGTGCTTGAACAGCACCGGCGCCGGGGCCGACTCACCATAGGTGTCGAGGCCGACGACTGCGGCACAGCCGTACTTCCACCAGCCGTCGGTGACACCCATTTCCACCGCCACGCGGGGGATGCCGGCGGGCAGCACGGACTTCTTGTACTTGGCGTCTTCGCGGTCGAAGGTGGTGTTGCTGGGCATGGAGACCACGCGCACGGCGATCTTGCGGTCGGCCAGCAGGCGCTGCGCCTTCAGGGCCAATTGCACTTCGGAGCCGGTGGCGATGATCACGGCCACGGCCTTCTTCTTGAGGCCCACGTCGGCGGGCTCGCTCAGCACATAGGCGCCGCGGCTGATGTCGCCCAGGTCGCGCTTGGGCGCGTAGGGCAGGTTCTGGCGCGAGAGCAGCAGCGCCGTGGGCTTGTCCTTGTTGGACAGGGCCACGCTCCAGGCCACGGCGGTTTCGGCTGTGTCACCGGGACGCCACACGTCCAGGTTGGGGATCAGGCGCAGGCTGGCGGCGTGCTCCACCGACTGGTGGGTGGGGCCGTCTTCACCGAGGCCGATGGAGTCGTGCGTGAACACATGGATCACGCGCTGCTTCATCAGCGCGGCCATGCGGATGGCGTTGCGGCTGTAGTCGCTGAAGGTCAGGAAGGTGCCGCCGTAGGGGATGAAGCCGCCGTGCAGCGCAATGCCGTTCATGATCGCGGCCATGCCGAACTCGCGCACGCCGTAGTTGATGTGGCGGCCGCCG
>NZ_AKJX01000027.1 GCF_000276605.1 Acidovorax sp. CF316
GGGCCCCGCCGCAACGGCTCGCGCGTGCCCGTCACCGCGCTGGTGGACCAGTTCTATGCCGACGTGCAGGGCCTGGGCGGCAACCGCTGGGATACGTCGAGCCTGATCAAACGCCTGAAGTGAAGCCCCCCTGAGGCGCTTCGCGCCATCCCCCGGAGGGGGACGCCCCCAGCGCGGCGGGGCGGCCCTTGCGCGGGGGCGCTGGCTCGGGGCGCGCCAGTTTCAAAGGCTCCGGGAACAAACGGCCCGCAGCCGGGTCAGAGCGATCGGGCGGGCGCGGTGTCGGTGGTGACCGGCGCGGGGGTCGGCGAGTTGCGGCGCAGCTCTTCTTCGGTGACGATCTCGAACACGCGCACGACCTTGCTCACGCCGCTCACGCCACGGGAGATCTCGGTGGCGCGGCCGGCTTCGCGCTGGGTGACGCGGCCCATCAGGTAGACGATGTTGCGCTCGGTCACCACCTTGAAGGCGTTGGCCGAGATATCGGCCGCGTCAACGAAGCTGGCGCGCACCTTGCCGGTGATGACGGTGTCGTTGGAGCGCTGGCCCAGCGAGGTGTTGGGCAGCACGGCCAGGTCATTGACCACCGAACGCACGTTGTCCACGCCGGTCACGATGCGCTCGACGGTTTCGCGGTCCTGGGCGCTGGCCACTTCGCCGGTCAGCAGGGCCTGGCGGTTGTAGCTGGTCACGTTCACATGGGCGCGGTCGCCCAGCGCCTCGCGGATGCGGTTGGCTGCGCGCAGCTCGATGCCTTCGTCCTCGACCTGGGTGCCCGTCGTGCGGCGGTCCACAGCCATCATGCTGCCCACCACGGCGCCCCCGACGATCAGCGGGGCGCAGGCCGAAAGGCCGGCTGCCAGGGCGGCAGCGGCCAGGGCCGTGCAGAGGGTGCGGTTCATGGTTTGCTTCATAGCGGTATCTCCTGTTCACCAAGTAACTGGGCGTCCACGCCATCGCACAGGCAGTGCAGCACCAGGGCGTGGACCTCGCGCACGCGGGCGGCGCGGTCATGCGGCACGCTGATCAGCACATCGGTTTCGCGCAGCACGGCTGCCAGCTGGCCGCCGTTGCGGCCGGTGAGCACCACCACGGTCATGTCGCGCTCGTGCGCGGCCTCGGTCGCCGCCAGCAGGTTGGCCTCGTTGCCACTGACCGACAGGGCCAGCAACAGGTCGCCCGCCTGGCCCAGTGCCCGCACCTGGCGGGCAAATTGCTGGGAGCCCTGGTCCTGGGCGCCACCCGGCCCGGCCGTCAGCAGCGTGCTGTCGGCGGTGAGGGCCAGGGCGGCCAGCTCGGGGCGCTCGCGCTCGAAGCCGGCCACGCAGAAGGCGGCGAACTGCTGCGCCTCGGCGGCCGAGGGGCCGTTGCCGCAGGCCAGCACCTTGCCGCCGCTGGTCACGCAGGCCAGCATGGCGTGCACTGCCGCAGCAATGGGGGTGCTCAGGGTCTGGGCCGCCTGGTATTTCAGGTCGGCGCTGTCGATGAAGTGCTGTTGGATGCGTTGCTCAAGCATGGAGGCCCGATGATACCCGCCGCGTGTTACAGCTTTTGCCGCAAATTTTGTAGCAAAGGGTTTAGGCTGCACCGGGGGTTGCGCCCCAGGCGCCGACGGGAACTTTGCAGGTCACTGCGCGTCGAACGCCGCCTTGAGCCATTGCACCTGGGCTTCCTCGACCAGCACGACGTCAAAGCGGCACGGCGGTGGCGCAGCCAGGCGCATCAGGTAGTGCCGCGCCGCCAGTACGATGCGCTGCTGCTTGACGGCGCCGATGCTCGCCCCGGCGCCGCCGAAGGCCTGGCTGGCACGGCTGCGCACTTCCACGAAGACGGTGGTGCCATCACGCTCGCACATCACCAGGTCGATCTCGCCCCCGCCGCGCCCGGGCGTCCGATAATTGCGCGTTAGCAGGCGCAACCCGGCGGCCTGCAGGTGCGCCAGTGCGCGGTCTTCCGCCACCACGCCCTGCTGCCGGGTGGTGTTTCCAGCCACGGCGGGCGCCGGCTTGTCTGCGGCCTGCCTTTTTCCAAGTCCAAGGAATTTCATTGAGCGCCTCTTTCGCTTCCGCCCTCGACGCCGCGCGCGATGCAGCGGCTGCGCAGCATTATCCGCAGGGGGCCCTGTACGTGGTGGCCACGCCCATCGGCAACCTGGCCGACATCACCCTGCGTGCGCTGCACGTCCTGCAGTTGGCCGACACCGTGGCCTGCGAGGACACGCGCCACACCCAGTCCCTGCTGCGCGCCTATGGCATCGACAAGAGCGCCTCGCAGCTGCTCGCCGTGCACCAGCACAACGAAGCCGAGGCCGCGCAGAACGTGGTGCAGCGGCTGCACGAGGGCCAGCGCGTGGCCTATGTGAGCGACGCCGGCACCCCCGGCGTGAGCGACCCGGGTGCCCGCCTGGTGGCTGCCGTGCAGGCCGCGGGCCTGCGCGCCCTGCCCCTGCCCGGCGCCAGCAGCATCACCACCGCACTCAGCGTGGCCGGCGCGGTGGCGCACAGTGCCGAGCACGGTGGCTTTGTGTTTGCGGGCTTCCTGCCGGTGAAGAATGCCGAGCGCGCGGCCACCATCGGGCACCTGGCCGGCGAGGCGCGCTGCGTGGTGCTGCTCGAAGCGCCCCACCGCATCGGTGAGCTCGCGCAGGCCCTGGCGGTGCTGGGCGAGCGCCCGGTGACCCTGGCACGCGAGCTGACCAAGCAGTTCGAAGAAGTCACCACCCAGCCTGCGCAGGCACTCACTGCCTGGCTCGACGGCGCACCGCAGCGCTCGCGCGGTGAATTCGTGGTGCTGCTGCACCCCGTTCCGGTGGCCGCAGATGACGGCGAAAGCCTGCGCGTGCTGCGCCTGCTGCTGGCCGAGCTGCCGCTCAAGACCGCCGTGCGCCTGGCCGCCGAGATCACGGGCGCATCGCGCAACGTGCTCTACGACACGGCGCTGGACTGGAAAAAGGGCGAGAAGGAAGGCGCCGAGGGCTGAAAGCTCAGCGCCCCGACACCGCCAGGCCTGCCGCCACGCCGCCGAACAGATCGCCTTCGACCTGGGGCGTTTCCGGGAAGGCCCGGCGCAGGGCCTCGCGCAGCGGGCGCAGCGCGGACGAGCCCCCGGTCAGGTAGATCGCATCCGGCCCGCGCGGTGCGAGGCCGGCGAGCTGCACGCACTCCTGCGCGCAGGCCACCACCTGCTCCAGCGGCGAAGCCAGGTGCTGCGCAAGCCCTTCGGGGGTGACAGCGGAGTCCAGCGCGGGCTCGATCCAGCCCAGGTCCATGGGTGCCGCGGCATCCGACAGCGAGGCCGCGATCTTGGCCTGCTCCACCGTATTGGCCATGCGGTGGCCCAGGCGCTCGTTGAGTACCGTCATCAGCCGCGCATGCAGGCGCTGGTTGGCATAGTCGGTGCGCAGGCTCTGGGCGTCGCGCAGCGCCTTGGGCGCATACAGCCACTGGATCAGGTGCCAGGTCGAGAGGTCGAAGAACACGCGGTTGGGCACTTCGCGCCCGCTCGGCCCCAGGTGCCGATAGCCCAGCATCGGCATCAGCAGCTCCAGGCTCAGGCGCCGGTCGAAGTCAGTGCCGCCCACATGCACGCCTGTCGTGGCCAGCACGTCGGCAGCACGGTCGGCACCGAGCGCCAGGCGCTCGGGCCCCAGCCGCACCACGGTGAAGTCCGAGGTGCCGCCGCCGATGTCCACCACCAGCACCAGCGACTCGCGGCTGATGCGCTGCTCGTAGTCGAGCGCGGCGGCCATGGGCTCGAACTGGAAGGACACGTTCTGGAAACCCGCGTCCAGTGCCGCCTTGCGCAGCGATTCCTCGGCCTGCTGGTCGCGCGCCAGATCGTCGTCCACGAAGTGCACGGGTCGCCCCATGATCACCTGGGCCGGCATGGCGCCCAGGGCTTCGGTGGCCTTGTGGGCCAGCATGCGCAGGAACAGGCCGATGATGTCCTGGTAGCTCATGAGCTGGTTGTGCACCGCCGTCTTGTCCTGCAGCAGCGCGCTGCCCAGCAGGCTCTTGAGCGAGCGCATCAGCCGCCCTTCGGTGCCCGCCAGGTACTGGCCGACGGCGTCGCGGCCGAAGTGCGTGCGGTGGTCCTCGGCGTTGAAGAACAGCGCCGTGGGCAAGGTGACGCCCTGCCCCTCCAGCGCGATCATGCGGGCGGGCGAGCGGCCCTGGCGCACGGCCATGGCCGAGTTGGAGGTGCCAAAGTCAATGCCGAGGGTGGTGTCCTTCAGGAGGGGCATGGGGATCGAAGAGGGAGAAAGAAGCAAGGAACAGAAAGCGAAAGCGGCGCAGCCGGGTGCGCGCGGAGCGAAGGCGGCGGGGCCTTGCGCAAGGGGAGCGGGATTGTGCCATGGCGCAGCAAGCCCCCGGGGCAGGCGCCCATGGCGGCCTCAGGGGGTCGGTGCCGGCGCGATCATGGCCGGCACCGCCGCGCGCATGGCGGACACGAAGCGCAGCAGGCGCGACGGGTAGAAGCGGGCATGCGGATAGACCAGGTACATCGGCAACGGCGCGGGCTGCCATTGGGGGGCCAGATGCACCAGCGTCCCCTGGGCCAGTTCCTGCTGCATCAGCCAGGCCGAGCCCGCACAGGCCCCGAGCCCCCGCTTGGCCGCACTGCGCAGGGCATACAGGCTGTCGGTGCTCATCCGCGGGCGAAAGGCAATGCGGCGCGTTTCCCCTGTGGTGGCGTGGGTCAGCGCCAGCTCATTGCGGTAGTAGGTCTGCAGGGCCAGCCAGGGCAGCCCCGCCAGCCCGTCTGGATCGTGGGGAATGGCGCCGCCCGCACCCAGCAAGGAAGGCGCGCACACCACGATGCGCGGCACCTCGGCCAGGCGGATGGCCACCACGGCCGGATCGGCCGGCTCACCGACCTGGATGGCGCAGTCGATGCCCGCGCCGATGAAGTCGCGCACATCGTCCTGGAGCAGCCATTCGACCGACACGCGCGGGTGCGCGCCCAGGAACTGCGCCAGCGGCCCCACGAACATCTCCTGCCCGAAGGCATGCGGCATGGCCACGCGCAGCGTGCCTTCGGGTTCTTCCTGCGCGCCGCGCAGGTCGGCCTCGAAGGACGCCCAGTTCGCCAACAGCTCCTTGGCCCGCTGGTAGCAGCGCTCTCCATCCACCGTGAGGCGCATGGTGTGGGTGGTGCGCTGCAGCAGGCGCACCCCCAGGGACTGTTCCAGCGCCTGCAGGCGGCGGCTCACCGTGGGCTGGGTAGCGTGCATCTGCGCCGCGGCGGCCGACAGGCTGCCGGCTTCGACGATGCGCACAAAGGTTTCCATCCACTGCAGGCGATTGCCCAGTGCGCTGCGGGAGCCCGCCTGGAGCGGCGCGCCGGTGGACTGTGCTTCCGGTGGTGTTGTCATGCACCCAGCGTATATCCAAAGTGCAAATCATCCTACTACCAAGAGAACGCTGCAGGAATCACACTTCGCCCAGGTCATTCCCAAGGGTTAACACCATGTCTTTCATGCAAAAAACGGATGCCTTGAGCGGCATCGCGCCTGGCAGCCCCAGGTCGGCAATGCAGGCCCCGGCGCTTCCCGCCGCCCTGGTGCTGTTGCTCGCCGCCGGTGCCGGCCTGGGCGTGGCCTCGCTTTACTACAGCCAGCCCATGCTGGGCGTGCTGGGGGCAGACATCGGCGCCCCCGGCCAGGCTGTGGGATGGGTGCCCACGCTCACGCAGCTCGGCTATGCGCTGGGCATCCTGCTGCTCGCGCCGCTCGGGGACCGCTTCGACCGGCGCCGCATCATCCTCGCCAAGGCCACCGCGCTGGTGGGCTCGCTGCTGCTCGCCGCGGTGGCGCCCTCCATCGGCGTGCTGCTCGCTGCCAGCCTGGCCATCGGCATCACCGCCACCCTGGCGCAGGACATCGTGCCCGCCGCCGCCACGCTGGCGCCTGCCGCCCACCGCGGCAAGGTGGTGGGCACGGTGATGACCGGCCTGCTGCTGGGCATTTTGCTGTCGCGCGTGGTCAGCGGCTTCGTGGCCGAACATTTCGGCTGGCGCACCGTGTTCGTGGCCGCAGCGGCCAGCGTGGCGGCCATGGGCCTGGCCACATGGCGCGGCCTGCCGCGTTTTCAGCCCACCACCCAACTGCCGTATGTCCAGTTGCTGGCCTCGCTGGCCACGCTGTGGCAGCGCCATCCCGGCCTGCGGCGCGCCACGCTGGCGCAAGGCCTGCTTTCGGTGGGGTTCAGCGCCTTCTGGTCCACGCTGGCGGTGATGTTGCATGGCGCACCATTCCACCTGGGCAGTACCGCCGCCGGTGCCTTTGGCCTGGCCGGTGCGGCCGGCGCACTGGCGGCGCCCCTTGCTGGCCGGCTGGCCGATCGCCGCGGGCCGGAACTCGTCACCCGCCTGGGCGCGGGTCTGGCCGCCCTGTCCTTCGCCGCGATGGCACTGGCACCCTGGATGGGCCCCACCGCCCAGCTGTGCCTGCTGGTGGTGTGCGCCATCGGTTTCGACCTCGGCGTGCAGGCCGCGCTGATCGCGCACCAGACCCTGGTCTATGGCATCGACCCGGGTGCCCGCAGCCGGCTCAATGCCGTGTTGATGGCGGGCATGTTCACCGGCATGGCGACCGGTGCGGCCCTGGGCAGCCTGCTGCTGGCCCAATGGGGCTGGATGGGCGTGGCGCTGCTGGCCACGGCAGCCAGCCTGGCGGCCCTGGCCGTGCGCCTGTGGGCCCCTGCCCGGGCCGCCTGAGGCAGACCGCGGCCATTGGCTACACCGTGCCGGGTGGCACCCACTCGCGCACGAAGTCGCCCGCATCCAGGCGAGCGGGCGGTGGCAGCCGGTCCTTGGACGTGCCCATGTACAGAAAGCCCAGCAGGCGATCACTGGCGCCCAGACCGAGCGCCGCCTTCACGCTGTCGTCATGGGAGTTGGCACCCGTGGCCCAGAAGCCCCCGAAACCCAGGATGTGCAAGGCGTTCAGCATGTTCATCACGGCGGCGCCGGTGGCCAGCACCTGCTCGCCCTCGGGCACCTTGTGTGGCACCTTCACATGCGCCACCAGGGCCACGAGCATCGGTGCCGCCATGGCCTTGCCGCGAAAGCGCTCGCCATCGTCATAGGGGTCGCGGGCCCGGGCAGCGCGCGCGAACACCTGGCCCAGCGCAGACCGCGCCTCGCCGCGCACGACGACGAAGCGCCAGGGCCGCAGCTGCCCATGGTCGGGGGCACGCATCGCGGCGGCGAACACCAGGTCCAGCGCAGCGGCATCGGGCGCCGGCTCGACCAAGGGCCACGGCGATTGCCGGCTGAGCAGCAGGTCCATGGCATGGCGCTGCGCAGGAGACAACGGGGGTTGGGACAAGGCCGGGTGGGAGGGATCGGAAACAGACATGGTGTCCTTGCAATCAGGGCGGGGAAAGAGCCCCCGGTGCCGGTCGGCATCGCGAGCAATGGCAAGAGAGACATGGCGGCGGGCGGCCTGGTGGCGACGGCCGGCGCGAAACGACGGGGAGACGCGCGCGGGCAGTGCCCAGGGGCTGGCTGGCGCCGGGGTGGACAATCCACCCCATGGCGCGGCATGGGAGCCATCGTCCGCCGGGGCTGGCGAACAGCGCCTATCGTAGACCAGGGTCTGCAGACGCTGCCCGGACGCACGGCTTTCACCGGACTTGCGGCAGGGTGTTGTCGCGCGGGCCCACGCAAGCGCCGGTCTCTCCAGTCCGATTCGAACGGACATGCCTGAAGGCGCCAGGGTTTGAGGCTGGTGCGTCTGCCAGTTGCGCCATGGAGAGAGGCAGGGGGAATGGGGTGCACGAACGGAATCGAACCGTCGTCGGCGGGATCACAACCCGCAGCTCTGCCATTGAGCTACGCGCACCACGAAAAGGGATACAGAAAATGGATGGAGGTGCGGACCGGATTCAAACCGGTGTCTGCGGATTTGCAATCCGCTGCATGGTCGCTTTGCTACCGCACCCTCGAGAGCCTGTTGGTGGTCTTTTCAGGGTCGCGAAAAGATCGCCAAAAGGCCCAGGTAAATGGCCCCACGTGCACGACTCGAACGTGCAACCCCCTGCTTCGTAGGCAGGTGCTCTGATCCATTGAGCTAACGCGGGAAAAAATTGGTGCCCCAGGGGAGAGTCGAACTCCCAAAATCTTGCTTCTAAGGCAAGCACGTATGCCGGTTCCGTCACCGGGGCTTGGAGATTTAAAAAAGGAGAACCCTCCACTTCCGATGTGCCCTCACGCAGCTGCTTGCTGGCGGTGTGGTGACGACACACACGAAATTGATGGGAGCGGCTTGCCGCCCGGTTGAGAACAAAAAGGCCCGGAACCTTGCGGTGCCCGGGCCTCTGCGAAGAGAGTTTGGAGGTGATGCGCCTAAGCGCGCCCCCCACCCGGTGGCCAGCGATCCTCATCATGGCCATGCGCACACAGCACATCCGCGGCCAGGCATGGCAACAGTCGCAACACGACGGTACACGGCGCAAGCACAGCGACGCGCACGAGCGCCCGGCCCGGTGCGGGTCGGCGGCTGGAGAGGGTGGCGGCGGCGTTCATGGGGAATCCTGGTGGGAGCGCAATCGGTTGAAAAGGGGTGCGGTCGAAACCGCGATGGAAGCAATAGTAAATAGTCTTTACTATGCAGTCAACAGCCTTGTGAGAATATTTTGAAAACCATCCGTTTTCAGCGCAAAGGCGCAGTGCCCTCGCGCAACCGCAACACCCGGGCAACGAAGTCCGCATAGCGGCCTGCAGGCTGCTGGAGCAGCGGCAGGCCTGTCGCATGGGCCGCCGCCTCCAGGGCCAGCGGCCACGAAGGGCCTTCCCCCGTGGGCACCTGCCTGCGCGCATGGGCCCCCAGCACCAGCTCCTGCCCCCAGAAGTACACCTCGCGCGCCTGGACATGGGACTGCATGCGTTGCACATCGGGCAGCATGCGCGGCTCGGCAATGCCCAGCCAGATGTCGGCATACAGGAAGTCGACGGGTGGCATCTCCGGCGCAGGTCGCCACTCCAAGGCATCGGCCTCTACCAGCTCCACCTTCTGTGCAGCCGACGGCGGCAGGCCGGCAAGCACGCGGCACCGATCAAACAGTTCCAGCACCTGTGCGTCGCGCTCCACCACCGTGACCTTGTGCACGGTGGGCAGCAGCGCAATGTTGGCCGTGGCCCAGCCCATGCCCAGTCCCATCACGACCGTGTGCCCATGCGCATGGCGGCACGCCAATTCCTGGCTTTCGATCTCGAACGGCGAGAGCGACATCCAGGTTTCCCAGTGGTCGCCGGCCCCCTTGCGCAGAAGGATGGCGGAATTCTCCACGACGCAAGGACCGCTGTGGTAGCCGCGGTCCAGGCCCACGCCACCGCGCCGCAGTTGCCACTGCCCCACGGCCCCCTCGGGATATTGCGGCATGTGCCAGGGTGATTCGAACAGCGGCAGGCCGAGCGCCTGCGCAAGCGCGCCCGCCGGTGGCTGCGAAAAGGAGGAGGGGTCTGGGGATGGTGGTGGTGTGTGCACGGCAGCCATCTTAGGAAAGGGTCCCCCCCGCCGTCCAGTGGATCATGCACGTCCAATGCAAAACGCCCCAGCACCGTTGAAAGTACTGGGGCGTTCGCTATTTTGGTGGCCTGGGGCGGAATCGAACCACCGACACAAGGATTTTCAATCCTCTGCTCTACCGACTGAGCTACCGGGCCTGAGCCTCAAATTATAGCCAGAAAATTGACCCTGAAAAGATTACGGATCAATTTTTTTCAGGCGCGCTTGCCGCGACCCAGGTCCACGCCCAACTGGCGCAACTTGCGGTACAGGTGCGTGCGCTCCAGGCCGGTCTTTTCAGCCACGCGGGTCATGGAGCCGCCTTCGCGGGCCAGGTGGAATTCGAAGTAGGCTTTTTCAAAGCCGTCGCGCGCTTCGCGCAGCGGGCGGTCCAGGTCGAACCCCTGGTGCGCATGCGGGCCGGCTTCGACACCGGACAGCGCGGTGATCACCGGCACCTGGGTGAAAGGCGCGTCGGCGGGTGCGGCGGCCGGGGCCTGCACGGCCGCCACGGGGGCGGCGTGGTGGGCGGCGTTGCGCGCCAGGCCCTGCTCCACGGCCTTGAGCAGCTTTTGCAGGGTGATGGGCTTTTCCAGGAAGGAGAAGGCACCGATGCGGGTGGCCTCCACCGCCGTGTCGATGGTGGCGTGGCCACTCATCATGATGACGGGCATGGTCAGCACGCCGCCGGTGGCCCACTCCTTGAGTAGCGACACGCCATCGGTGTCGGGCATCCAGATGTCCAGCAGCACCAGGTCATAGCTGCTGCCGGCACGCGCCGCACGGGCCTGCGTCGCATTCTCTGCAAGGTCCACGCTGTGGCCTTCGTCGTTCAGGATTTCGGACAGCAGGTCGCGAATGCCGAGCTCATCGTCGACCACCAGAATGTTTGCCATGTGTGTGAAAACGCCTTGGGAGGTACTGCGGGGCGTGTTGTTATGCCGCCACCGCTGGTTCAGTGGCGAATGATAACGACACTTGGGCGCCCCGCACCACGCCATCTTCGACCCGGTTGGACAGGTCGATGCGCGCCCCATGCTCGTCCGCGATCTTTTTGACCACGGCGAGACCCAGGCCAGTGCCACGCGGTTTGGTGGTGACATAGGGCTCGAAAGCACGCTGCAGGATGTGCGCCGGAAAGCCGCTGCCGCTGTCCGACACCGTGAGCCGCACGCGCCCGGAAGACTCGCTCCAGCGCGTCGTGATGCGCACCGGCGACGGGTTTTCGCCACCCGCGGCGCGCGCCTGTTCGGTCGCGTCCTGCGCGTTCTGCAGCAGGTTGTGCACCACCTGGCGCAACTGCTGCGCATCGCCTGCAATCGCCGGGCAACGCGCGTCCAGCTCAGCTTTCACGGGGACTGTGGCGTTTTCCTCGCCATACAGATGGAGCACGTCGGTCACCAGCGCGTTGATGTCCAGCGCGTGCAGTTCGGCGGCCGGCAGGCGTGCGTAGTCCCGGAATTCGTTGACCAGGCGCTTCATCGCATCGACCTGCTCGACGATGGTCCGGACCGACTTGGTGAGCACGGCCTGCTCGGTGGCCGCGACCTTGCCGGTGAGCTTCATCTCGAGCCGTTCGGCCGACAGTTGAATAGGCGTGAGGGGGTTCTTGATTTCGTGTGCCAGGCGCCGTGCAACCTCGCCCCAGGCCTGCGCGCGCTGCGCCGAAACGATTTCGGAAATGTCGTCAAAAACCAACAGTCGGGTCGAATCCGGCAGTTCCGCACCCCGCGCAATGATGCTGGTCGCGTGCTGCCCGACGCCGGCGAGCGAGGCGTGCAACTCGAACGGGTGCTGCCAGTGGTCCAGCCCGTGGTGGTCGCGCTCGCCCAGGAAGGCGGCAAACTGTTTCTGCACAGCGGCGGCAAAGTCCGCCAGGCCGGGCACTTCGGCCAGCGCCTGCCCCTCGAAGGCCGCCATGGGCGCACGCAGGATGCGCGTGGCGCCGGGGTTGGACGAGCGGATGGTGCCCGCGCCGTCGAGCACCATCACGCCGGCAGTGAGGTTGTCGAGGATGGTCTGCAGGTTGGCGCGCGCCGCGTCCACCTCGCTCATGCTCTGCTCCACGGCACCACGGGCGTCCGCCAGCTGCTGGGTCATGAGCGCGAACGAGCGGGTCAGGCCGCCGAGCTCGTCCTTGCCCTGCAGGGCGGCCTTGGGGCTCAGGTTGCCGGCGGCCACCTCGCGCACCCCCTCGGCCAACACCAGCAGCGGCCGCACCAGCTGGTTGCCGAGCAGCACGGCCAGCAGCACAGCACCGAAGACGGCCAGGAACAGGCTCAGCGTGAGCGTGCCCACATACATGCGCCGCAGGCCGCCGCGCGCCAGGGCGCGCTCCTGGTACTCGCGGTTGGCCTCCTGCACGGCGATGGCGTTCTCCACCAGGGCCGGCGGCAGCATCAGCGTGGCCTGCAGGTAGCGCGGCTCGGCCAGCAGGCCCACCGTGGGGCTGCTGACCAGGGCAATGATCTTCACGCGCGCGTTCTGCACGGCAGCAGGGTCTGCGATATCGTCCAGCCCCTCGATCTGCGTCAGCGCCCGCTGCTGGCGCACGGTGCGCAGCAGCGGCACGCCGGGCCGCTCGGGGTTCAGGCTGAAGCGCGACTGGCCGGCGCTGGCCACGGCCTGCCCCGCGCTGTTCCACAGGATGACGTCGGTGGCCCCCAACTGGTCGCGGATGCGCTCGAGCACCACCCCGGCGGAGGCATCTGGGACCTGCGCCACCTGGGCGCTGGCCGTGCGCGTCTTGGACGCCATGTCGGTCGCCAGGGCATCGAGCGAGACGCGCGCCAGGTTCACCCCGGCGGACAGCGCCCCCTCGACCTTCACGTCGAACCAGCTTTCGATCGAGCGGGTCACGAACTGGTAAGACACCACGTAGATCAACAGGCCGGGCACCAGGCCGACCAGCGCAAAGATGGCCGCCAGCTTGACCAGCAGGCGGCTGCCGAAGCGGCCCCGGCGCAGGCGCAGCCACAGGCGCACAGCCACCCAGCCGAGCACCGCGAGCAGCAGCAGGGCCACCAGCACGTTCACGCCGAAGAGCCAGGCATAGTTGCGCTCGTAGAGCGCACGGTTGTTGGTGGCCAGCGTCAGCAGAAAGAGCAGCACCAGCCCGATGGCGGACATGATGGCGGCCCCTACACCCACCGCCCAGCGCACCGCTCGGGACTGGCGCGCCGCCAGATGGGCCGAAGCCGACGCTGGCGCCGCAGCAGGCCCGGTGGTCACTTGGCGCCTTCCGGCAAGGCCAGGCGCCCAGTGCGCGAGACCAGCAGGTTCCAGCCAGAGCGGCCCACGGCGCCGATCTGGAACGGGCGGGGCAGTTGCGACATGTCGAGCCTGAAGCGAAACTGTATCGTATGGCCGGCATCGGTATCGATTGCAGTGGCTTCTGCAATCTTCCAGCGCGAAACCCGCTGCATCGCCGACAGCGCATCTTCCAGGTCGTCGAAATTCTGGCCCAGCGCCACGCCCAGGCCGGTGTTGGTGATGGGGGATGCCGAGGTGCTCAGGCGCCAGCGCCGGGTCAGGGGCTGGTAGCTCAGCCGCAGGTAGCGCGTGGCCTCGGCCACCAGGCGGTCGGACCAGTACCAGCGGTCGCGCATGACCTGCGCTTCCATCACGAAATACATGGGGATGCCCTTGCGCAAGGCATCTTCGGCGAGCTCGGGCAGGTCGAACTCCAGGCTGGTGCTCAGGTAGATGCCATCGTCCAGGCGCTGCAGGCGCAGTTCGGCCACTTCACCGCGGCTGGTCTCCGCCCGGGTGGACATCGGCAACACCCACAAGGTGATCAGCATCAAAAGCGCACCAATCCACCCCCAACGAGCTGCGGAGCGCTCAGTCGGCCGATTTTTGCAACAGTGCGTAAAAAAATCCGTCGTGATCACCGAATCGATTGTCCGGGACAGCCCCCTGCTTGTCCGCTGCGCGGGGGATTAAATGCCCAGGCGAGGGGAGCAAATGTGCATCGGTGTTGTGTGCAAGAAACGTTTGCACCTGTGCGTCCCCCTCCGCACGGAAGACGGAGCAGGTGCAGTACAGCAGCCGCCCGCCGGGCGCGAGCAGCGGCCACAGGGCGGCCAGCAACTGCTTTTGCAGGGTAGCCAGCTGGGCGATGTCCGTCTCGCGGCGCAGCCAGCGCACGTCCGGGTGGCGGCGCACGATGCCCGAGGCGGTGCACGGTGCATCGAGCAGGATGGCATCGAACAGCGCGCCGCCACTGGCCTGCGGCCACCAGGCCTCTGGCTGGGCCGCGTCGGCCACCAGCACCTGGGCGGCCAGGCCCAGGCGGGAAAGGGTCTGGTGGATGCGCTCGGCGCGCGTGGCGTCGATCTCCAGGGCCGTCACCTGCAGCGGAGCACCCTCCCCGGCCATCTCCAGCAGGTGGGCAGTCTTGCCGCCGGGGGCAGCACAGGCGTCCAGCACCCTGAGGCTGCGCGTGCGGTCCATTCCCTGCAGCAGCAGTGGCGCCGCCTGCTGGGCCGCCATGTCCTGCACCGACACGCGGCCCTGGGCAAAGCCGGGCAGTGCCTGCACCGGCAGCGGCCGGTGCAGCACCAGGCCATCGGCACCGGCCGGGTCGGCAGCGGCGCCCATGTCGGCCAGCTCCTGCTGGTACTGCGCCTGGCTGCCCTGCAGCCGGTTCACGCGCAGCGCCATCGGGGCGTGGGTGTTGTTGGCATGCAGGATCTGCTCCCACTGTTCGGGGTGGTCCTTCTGCAGGCGCTTGATCCACCACAGCGGGTGGTTCCAGCGGGCCACGGGGTCGGCCTCGGTGGCCGCCACCAGTGCATCGCTTTCGCGCAGAAACCGCCGCAGGCAGGCATTGATGAACGAGGACTGGGCGCGCGTGGCCGGGTGCCGCTTGGCGGCTTCCACGGCCTGGTTGACCAGGGTGAAGGGCTCATAGGGGGCTTCGTCGGCACGCCAGCACAGCGCCAGTGCCGTGCACAGCAGGGCATCCGCATCGGGCGGCGGTGGCCGGCGGGCCAGCTGGCGCCGCAGGGCCTCGGCACGCCCCAGGTTGCGCAGCACCTGGAACAGCAAGGCCTGCACGCCTGGGCGCAGAGCGGCGCCGACCGCGTCCAGCGCCGCAGTGCCCGAGGTGCCGCCCCGGATCGCCTGGAGCACGCCGGCCACGGCGACAAGTTGCTGCCACAGCGCCACCTGCGGGGCAGCGTCCCCCCGGCTGGCGCCGGCCTGTGCGGCAGGGCGACCGGAACCGGGACGCTGCCCTTCGGGCACGGCGGGGTGGGGTGGGGCTGGTTTCATGGTCGGGGCCTCGGGGTGCCGGCACACAGGCGCGGGGTCTGGCGGTCAAAAAAGAAAAAGGCCGGAAAAAATCAGCCCGGGATGGGGGCAGAACGTGCAGGCGTTCTCACAGCCCCTTGGCTTCCTTGAAGCCAAAGACCCAGGCGAGGACACGGGCCGGAAACTGGTGGATGGCGGCATTGTGCTGTTCGGCCGCATGGTTGATCACCTGCACGGCCAGATCGATCTGCGCGTGGTGCTCCTCCCAGCGGATGGACCAGGGGGCCAGCATCTCCTTGGCACCGGGGCCATCGGCCTCGGTCACCACGCTGCGCCAGGTGGCGTCGAGCACGCTGCGCGCCGCGGTGAGCGCGGCCAGCGCATCGCGCTGCAGGGGCTGCGAGCGCGCCACGGCCAGCGATGCGCCCATCTGCGTGGTGGCGCCACGCAGGGCCGCCACCTTGGCGGGGTCCAGCACCGGGCCCTGCGGCTGCGGCACATGGTCTGCGCTACCGCGGGACACGGCGGGGTCGGCGATATGGTGGTGGCCCTGGACTGCATCGAACTCACCGAGCAGCGCCATCAGGCGCACGAGGTGGGCGTCCACCGCGCCAAAGGCCTGGACCACGGAGGAGCGCAGCCGCGTCAGGCGGTTGTAGGCCCCCAGGGCCCAGAACAGCATGATGGCAACAAAAATCCAGAAAAGGGGCGATGACCACATACACATTGCCAAGGGCGTGCGCTGCAGGGGCAGCCCGTGGCCGAGAAAGAGAAAACGGGAAAAAGCCGGAGCGCTCTGCCGCTCCAGTAAAAACGCTCCCGGCCTGTCCGGGGACAGGGCGGGAGCGCTTCAGAGCCCGGGACGGCGCCGAACCAGGTCCCCATGCGCCGCACTGTGCATCGCTGGGGTCTCCTTGTCCGGTGCCACCTGGCTTCAGTCTGCGGAAGCGTCCGTGGCGGTGGTGGTGCTGCCTTCGACTTCCGTGGCGTCGTCCGTCGACGAGGACGCAGCCATTTCAGCGGCTTCGGCTTCGGCGATGGCGCGGCGCTCTGCGTCGTCCATGGCGTCCTTGGCCTTGCGCGCCTGGTGGTAGGCCATGCCGGTACCGGCAGGGATCAGGCGACCCACGATCACGTTTTCCTTCAGGCCACGCAGCTCGTCGCGCTTGCCCATGATGGCAGCCTCGGTGAGCACGCGGGTGGTTTCCTGGAAGGAAGCCGCCGAGATGAACGAGTCGGTCGACAGCGATGCCTTCGTGATACCCAGCAGCAGGTTGCTGTAGGTCGCGGGGATCTTGCCTTCGGACTGCAGTGCATCGTTGGTGTTGAGGATCTCGGAACGCTCGACCTGCTCGCCACCGATGTAGTTCGACTCGCCGACGTTCTCGACCACGACGCGGCGCAGCATCTGGCGAACGATCACCTCGATGTGCTTGTCGTTGATCTTCACGCCCTGCAAGCGGTACACGTCCTGCACTTCATCGACGATGTAGCGCGAGAGTTCTTCGATGCCCAGCAGGCGCAGGATGTCCTGCGGATCGGCCGGGCCGTCGACGATGGACTCGCCCTTGTTCACCACCTGGCCTTCGTGCACCAGGATGTTCTTTTCCTTGGGCACGAGTTCTTCGAACACGTGGCCTTCGGGGTCGGTGATCTGCAGGCGGACCTTGCCCTTGGTTTCCTTGCCGAACGACACGGTGCCGGTCATCTCGGCCAGCGTGCCCTTGTCCTTCGGGGTACGGGCTTCGAACAGCTCGGCCACGCGGGGCAAACCGCCGGTGATGTCGCGGGTCTTCTGGCCTTCGACCGGGATACGCGCCAGCACTTCGCCGGGGCCCACGTCCTGGCCGTCGCGCACCTGGATGAGCGAACCGATCTGGAAGCCGATGGTCACCGAGTGGTCGGTGCCAGGGATCTTCACTTCGTTGTTCTGCGCATCGATCAGCTTGACCTGCGGACGCACGACCTTGGCAGCGCCGCGGCGCTTGGGGTCGATCACCACCAGGGTGGACAGACCGGTCACTTCGTCGAGCTGCTTGGCAACCGTGAGGCCTTCTTCGACGTTCTCGAACTTCACCTGGCCGGCGAACTCGGTAATGATCGGGCGCGTCAGCGGATCCCAGTTGGCCAGGATCGTGCCTGCCTTGATGGACTGGTCGGCCTTGACCGTCAGCAGGGCGCCGTAAGGCACCTTGTGGCGTTCGCGCTCGCGGCCATGCTCGTCGTGGATGATGATTTCACCCGAACGCGCAATCACCACCAGCTCGCCCTTGGTGTTGCTCACGTAGCGCATCGTGGCGTTGAAGCCGATCACGCCGTTGGACTTGGCTTCCACGCTCGAGGCGATGGCAGCGCGCGATGCGGCACCACCGATGTGGAAGGTACGCATGGTCAGCTGCGTGCCGGGTTCGCCGATGGACTGGGCAGCGATCACACCCACGGCTTCGCCGAGGTTGATCAGGCCGCCGCGGCCCAAGTCGCGGCCGTAGCACTTGGCGCACAGGCCGTAGCGGGTTTCGCAGGTCAGCGCCGTGCGCACCTTGACTTCGTCCACGCCAGCGGCTTCGATTTCCTCGATGAGGTCTTCTTCCAGCATCACGCCGGCAGGCACCAGCACCTTGCGGGTTTCGGGGTGCAGCACGTCTTCGGCAGCGGTGCGGCCCAGGATACGGTCGCGCAGCGATTCGATCACTTCACCGCCTTCGACGATGGCGCGCATCAGCGAGCCATTGGCGGTGCCGCAATCCTCTTCGGTCACGACCAGATCCTGCGTCACGTCCACCAGGCGGCGCGTCAGATAGCCGGAGTTGGCCGTCTTCAGCGCCGTGTCGGCCAGACCCTTACGGGCACCGTGGGTGGAGATGAAGTACTCCAGCACGTTCAGGCCTTCGCGGAAGTTCGCGGTGATGGGCGTCTCGATGATCGAGCCGTCAGGCTTGGCCATCAGGCCACGCATGCCGGCCACCTGGCGGATCTGGGCGGCAGAGCCGCGCGCGCCGGAGTCGGCCATCATGTAGATGGAGTTGAAGGACTCCTGGTCCACTTCCTTGCCGTGGCGGTCGATGACCTTCTGCTTGGACAGCTGGGCCATCATCACCTTGGACACTTCGTCGCCGGCCTTGCCCCAGATGTCCACCACCTTGTTGTAGCGCTCGCCGGAGGTCACCAGACCCGAGACGTACTGCTGCTCGATCTCCTTCACTTCCTTCTCGGAGCGCTCGATGATGCCGGCCTTCTGGGGCGGCACCAGCATGTCGTCGATGCAGATCGAGATACCGGCGCGGGTGGCCAGGCGGAAACCGTTTTGCAGCAGCTTGTCGGCGAACACCACCGTTTCCTTCAAACCGCACTTGCGGAAGGAGACGTTGATGAGCTTGGAGATTTCCTTTTTCTTGAGCGCCTTGTTGATGTTCGAGAAAGGCAGGCCCTTGGGCAGGATCTCGGACAGCAGGGCACGGCCAGTGGTGGTTTCCACCATCTTGGTCTCGGGCACGAACTCGCCGGTTTCCTTGTTCTTGGACCATTCGGTCAGGCGCACGTTGATGCGCGTGGCCAGCTCGACTTCGCCCGCGTCGAACGCGCGCTGCACTTCACCGGTGTCGGCGAAGATCAGGCCTTCGCCCTTGCCGTTGATGCGGTCGCGGGTGGCGTAGTACAGGCCCAGCACCACGTCTTGCGACGGGACGATGGAGGGCTCGCCCGAAGCGGGGAACAGCACGTTGTTGGAAGCCAGCATCAGCGTGCGGGCTTCCATCTGCGCTTCCACCGACAGCGGGACGTGGACGGCCATCTGGTCACCGTCGAAGTCGGCGTTGAAGGCCGCGCAGACGAGGGGGTGCAGCTGGATGGCCTTGCCTTCGATCAGGATGGGCTCGAACGCCTGGATGCCCAGGCGGTGCAGCGTAGGCGCACGGTTGAGCATCACCGGGTGTTCCTTGATGACCTCTTCCAGGATGTCCCACACCACCGGCGTGCCGGATTCGACTTCCTTCTTGGCAGCCTTGATCGTCGTCGCGATGCCCATGGCTTCCAGGCGCGAGAAGATGAAGGGCTTGAACAGCTCCAGGGCCATCAGCTTGGGCAGGCCGCACTGGTGCAGCTTGAGCGTCGGGCCCACGGTGATCACGGAACGACCCGAGTAGTCCACGCGCTTGCCCAGCAAGTTCTGGCGGAAACGACCGGACTTGCCCTTGATCATGTCGGCCAGCGACTTCAGGGCACGCTTGTTGGCGCCCGTCATGGCCTTGCCACGGCGGCCGTTGTCCAGCAAGCTGTCCACGGCTTCCTGCAGCATCCGCTTTTCGTTGCGGGCGATGATTTCAGGGGCCTTGAGCTCCAGCAGACGGCGCAGGCGGCTGTTGCGGTTGATGACGCGGCGGTACAGGTCGTTCAGGTCAGAGGTCGCGAAGCGGCCGCCGTCCAGCGGCACCAGCGGACGCAGGTCCGGTGGCAGCACGGGCAGCACTTCGAGCACCATCCACTCGGGCTTGATGCCCGACTTCTTGAAGGCTTCCAGGACCTTCAGGCGCTTGGCGTTCTTCTTGACCTTGACTTCGGAGCCGGTCAGGTCGCCGCGCAGGCGCTCGATCGACAGGTCGATGTCGATGGATTCCAGCAGGTCCTTGATGCCTTCGGCGCCCATCTTGGCGATGAACTCGTCGCCGTATTCCTTGCGCTTGGCGTCGTAGTCGTCCTCGGACATGATGCTGAACTTCTTCAGCGGCGTCATGCCGGGGTCGGTCACCACATAGGCTTCGAAGTACAGCACGCGTTCGATGTCGCGCAGCGTCATGTCGAGCACCAGGCCCAGGCGCGATGGCAGCGACTTCAGGAACCAGATGTGCGCGCAGGGTGCGGCCAGGTCGATGTGGCCCATGCGCTCGCGGCGCACCTTGGTCTGCGTGACTTCAACGCCGCACTTCTCGCAGATCACGCCGCGGTGCTTGAGGCGCTTGTACTTGCCGCACAGGCATTCGTAGTCCTTGATGGGACCGAAGATCTTGGCGCAGAACAGGCCGTCGCGTTCGGGCTTGAACGTGCGGTAGTTGATGGTCTCGGGCTTCTTCACTTCGCCGAAGGACCACGAACGGATCTTCTCGGGCGAAGCCATGCCGATGCGGATGGCATCGAAGTGCTCATCCGGCGTGAATTGCTTGAACAGGTCGAGTAGCGATTTCATAGTGACTCTTTCCTTTTCCGCTTAGGAGCGTTCCAGCTCGATATCAAGGCCCAGCGAACGGATTTCCTTGACCAGCACATTGAACGATTCCGGCATGCCGGCTTCGATCGCGTGTTCGCCCTTGACGATGGATTCGTACACCTTTGTACGGCCCACCACGTCGTCGGACTTGACGGTAAGCATTTCCTGCAGCACGTAGGCTGCACCGTAGGCTTCCAGCGCCCACACTTCCATTTCCCCGAAACGCTGGCCACCGAACTGGGCCTTGCCGCCCAGCGGCTGCTGCGTGACCAGGGAGTACGGACCCGTGGAACGGGCGTGCATCTTGTCGTCCACCAAGTGGTGCAGCTTCAGGTAGTGCATGTAGCCGATGGTGGTGGGACGCTCGAAGCGGTCACCGGTGCGGCCATCGTGCAGGTAGGCCTGCGTGCGCGTGGGCGTCAGGCCCTTGCGCTCGGCGATGTCGTCCGGGTAGGCCAGCTTGAGCATGTCCATGATTTCTTCTTCCGAAGCACCATCGAACACGGGGGTCGCGTAGGGCACGCCAGCGGTCAGATGCTGGGCCATGGCCAGCACGTCCTCGTCCGTCAGCTGCGACAGGTCTTCCTTGCGGCCGCGCGAGTTGTACACCTCTTCGAGGAAGGTGCGCATTTCCGTTGCCTTGGTTTCCTGCTGCAGCATGTCGCCGATGCGCTGGCCGATGCCCTTGCCGGCCCAGCCCAGATGGACTTCGAGCACCTGCCCGATGTTCATCCGCGAGGGCACGCCCAGGGGGTTCAGCACGATGTCGGCAGGGGTGCCGTCGGCCATGTAGGGCATGTCTTCGACCGGAACGATCTTGGAGACCACACCCTTGTTGCCGTGGCGGCCGGCCATCTTGTCACCAGGCTGCAGGCGGCGCTTGACGGCCAGGTAGACCTTGACCATCTTCAGCACGCCCGCTGGCAGCTCGTCGCCTTGCGTGAGCTTCTTGCGCTTTTCCTCGAAAGCCAGGTCGAAGCTGTGGCGCGTCTGCTCCAGGGCATTCTTGATGCTCTCGAGCTGGGTGGCCACTTCGTCTTCGGCGGGACGGATGTCGAACCAGTGGAACTTCTCCACCGAGGCCAGGTAGGCCTTGTCGATCTTCGTGCCCTTGGCCAGCTTCTGCGGGCCGCCATTGGCCACGCGGCCGTTGAGCAGCTTCTCGATACGGTCGAAGGCGTCGGCCTCGACGATGCGCAGCTGGTCGTTCAGGTCCAGGCGGAAGCGCTTGAGTTCATCGTCGATGATCTGCTGGGCGCGCTTGTCGCGCTGGATGCCTTCGCGGGTGAACACCTGCACGTCGATCACGGTGCCTTGCGAGCCCTGGTCCACGCGCAGCGAGGTGTCCTTCACGTCGGAAGCCTTCTCGCCGAAGATGGCGCGCAGGAGCTTCTCTTCGGGCGTGAGGGTGGTCTCGCCCTTGGGCGTGACCTTGCCGACCAGCGTATCGCCGGGCTGCACTTCGGCACCCACGTAGATGATGCCGGACTCGTCCAGGCGGTTCAGCTGCTGTTCCGACAGGTTCGGGATGTCGCGCGTGATTTCTTCCGCGCCCAGCTTCGTGTCGCGGGCCATGACCACCAGTTCCTCGATGTGGATCGAGGTGTAGCGGTCTTCGGCCACCACGCGTTCGGAGATCAGGATCGAATCTTCGAAGTTGTAGCCGTTCCAGGGCATGAAGGCGATCAGCATGTTCTGGCCGATGGCGATTTCGCCGAAGTCCGTCGATGCGCCGTCGGCAATCACGTCACCCTTGACCAGCATGTCGCCCTTCTTGACGATGGGGCGCTGGTGGATGTTGGTGTTCTGGTTGGAACGCTGGTACTTGATGAGGTTGTAGATGTCCACACCCACTTCACCGGCAACGGCTTCGGCGTCGTTCACGCGCACCACGATGCGGGTGGCGTCCACGTAGTCCACCACGCCGCCACGGCTGGCCGTGACCACGGTGCCGGAGTCGACCGCGGCCACGCGCTCGATGCCCGTGCCCACCAGGGGCTTCTCGGGGCGCAGGACAGGCACGGCCTGGCGCGACATGTTGGCGCCCATCAGTGCGCGGTTCGCATCGTCGTGCTCCAGGAACGGAACCAGCGAGGCAGCCACCGACACGATCTGTGCAGGAGACACGTCCATGTACTGCACGCGGTCCGCGCCGCACAGGATGGATTCACCCTTTTCACGGGCCGACACCAGGTCGCCGGACAGGCGGCCGTCCTTGTCGAGCACGGCGTTGGCCTGCGCGATCACGTACTTGCCTTCTTCGATGGCCGACAGGTAGTCGATCTCGTTCGTGACCTTGGCGTCCACCACGCGGCGGTACGGGGTTTCGATGAAACCGTACTCGTTCAGGCGGGCGTACAGGGCCAGCGAGTTGATCAGGCCGATGTTCGGGCCTTCAGGCGTTTCGATAGGGCAGACGCGGCCGTAATGGGTCACGTGCACGTCGCGCACTTCGAAGCCTGCGCGTTCGCGGGTCAGACCGCCCGGGCCCAGGGCGGAAACACGGCGCTTGTGCGTGATTTCTGCCAGCGGGTTGGTCTGGTCCATGAACTGCGACAGCTGCGAGGCACCGAAGAATTCCTTCAGCGCAGCCGAGATGGGCTTGCTGTTGATCAGGTCGTGCGGCATCAGCGGCTCTTGCTCGGCCTGGCCCAGACGCTCCTTCACGGCCTTCTCGATACGTGCCAGGCCGGTGCGGTACTGGTTTTCGGCCAGTTCGCCCACGCAGCGCACGCGGCGGTTGCCCAGGTGATCGATGTCATCGACTTCGCCGTTGCCGTTGCGCAGGTCCACCAGGATCTTGACCACGGCCAGGATGTCCTCGTTGGACAGCACCATGGGGCCGGTGGATTCGTCGCGGCCGATCTTGGCGTTGAACTTCATGCGGCCCACGCGCGACAGGTCGTACGTGTCGGGGTTGTAGAACAGGCGCTGGAACAGGGCCTGCACGGCGTCTTCCGTTGGCGGCTCGCCGGGGCGCATCATGCGGTAGATGGCCACGCGGGCGGCGAACTCGTCCACCGTTTCGTCGATGCGCAGGGTCTGCGACATGTACGCGCCCTGGTCGAGTTCATTGGTGTAGATGCACTGCACGTCCTGGATGCCGGCCACGCGCAGCTTCTTGAGCAGCGCTTCGGTCAGTTCGTCGTTGGCCTTGGCGATGATTTCGCCGGTGTCCGTATCGACGATGTTGCGGGCCACCACGCGGCCGATCAGGAAGTCTTCGGGCACGCTGATGTGCGTGGTGCCGGACTGCTCCAGTTCACGGGTGTGGCGCGCGGTGACGCGCTTGTCCTTGGCGACCACGACCTTGCCCGACTTGTCGGTAATGTCGAAACGCGCCACTTCGCCGCGCAGGCGCTCGGGCACGAATTCCATCTGCGCACCGCTGTCCATGATGCGGAAGTTGTCGTTCACGAAGAAGTTCGCGAGGATGGACTCGGGGTTCAGGCCGATGGCCTTGAGCAGGATCGTGACCGGCATCTTGCGGCGACGGTCCACGCGGAAGTACAGGATGTCCTTCGGGTCGAACTCGAAGTCCAGCCAGGAGCCGCGGTAGGGGATGATGCGTGCGGAGAACAGCAGCTTGCCCGAGCTGTGCGTCTTGCCCTTGTCGTGCTCGAAGAACACGCCAGGCGAACGGTGCAGCTGCGAAACGATCACGCGCTCCGTGCCGTTGATGATGAAGGAGCCCTTCTCGGTCATCAGGGGCACTTCGCCCATGTAGACCTCTTGTTCCTTGACTTCCTTGACCACCTTGGACTGCGACGTCGAGGACTCGCGGTCATAGATGATGAGCTGCACCTTGGCACGCACGGCCGAGGCGAAGGTCAGACCACGGGTCTGGCACTCGCGCACGTCGAAAGCCGGCTTGGCCAGGTTGTACTCGATGAACTTCATCTCCACAAAACCGTTGTGCGAGACGATGGGGAAGGCAGCGTCAAAGGCAGCCTGCAGACCTTCAATGGTTCGTTTCTGTGGTGCTTTGTCTGCCTGCAGGAAAGCGGTGTATGCGTCCTTCTGCATCTGCAGCAGATAAGGAACTTCCAGCACGCTGTCGCGGCTGCCGAAACTTTTGCGGATTCGCTTGCGTTCGGTATAGGAATAGGCCATGAGATCTCCGGGCAAAGACATGAGTCCTGGGTCTTCGACGACTGACCCGCAAAGGCTCTCCTCCTTGCGGGCTTGGCGGTTGGCCACTACCAACCATGGCGGACGGCGATGCGTTGCACATCACCCGAACCAAGGTATCTTCTGCTGTCGGGGTTGTCAGAAGACACTCGAAAACCGCTTTGGGGATGCGGCTTTCGGGTGCGCTCTGAAAGCGCCAAAGGCTGGAGGCCCGCGAGGAGCACTCCAGCCCTTGCAAGGGACCGAATTACTTCAGTTCAGCCTTGGCACCGGCTTCCACCAGCTTCTTGACTGCTGCTTCGGCGTCGGCCTTGGCAATAGCTTCCTTGACGTTCTTTGGCGCGCCGTCCACCAGGTCCTTGGCTTCCTTGAGGCCCAGGCCGGTGATTTCGCGCACTGCCTTGATGACGGAAACCTTGTTGGCGCCGGCTTCGAGCAGCACCACGTTGAATTCCGTCTTCTCTTCTGCAGCTGCAGCAGCACCGCCGCCGCCGCCGGCAGCGGGTGCAGCCATGGCTGCAGCGCTCACGCCAAACTTCTCTTCAATGGCCTTCACCAGGTCATTGAGTTCCAGAACCGTCATGCTGTCCAGAGCGGTCAAAAATGCGTCTTTATCGAATGCCATTTTTATTTCCTAACAATTTTGTTGGTTATCTATCGGGCCATCAAGCCGCGACAGGTTCGGCGGCCGGTGCGGCTGCGCCTTCGCCTTTTTTCGCCGCCAGTGCGCCCAGCACAACGGCCGTACGCGACATGGGGGACATAAGCAAGCCACAAATCTGAGCCAGCAGCACTTCCTTGGAAGGAATGTTGGCCAGTTGCTTAACGCCGTTGACATCCAGGGCCTTGCCACCGAAAGCGCCACCGCGAATCACCAGCTTGTCGTTGGTCTTCGCGAAATCGGCCACCACCTTGGCGGCGGCCACAGCGTCTTCGGAGAAGCCGTAGATCAGCGGGCCGGTCATCTGGTCAGCCACCACGTCAAATGCGCTTCCAGCCACAGCACGGCGAGCCAGGGTGTTCTTCAGAACACTCAGGGTCACGCCCTTGCTGCGAGCATCAACACGCAGTTTGGTCATGTCGGCGACCGTGATGCCACGGTATTCCGCGATCACAAGCGTTTGAGCTTTAGCGGCGAGGCTGGTCACTTCACTGATGACCGCTTCTTTCTCACTGCGATTAAGACTCAAGGTCTACTCCTTAAAATGCGCACTCGGCGACTGCCTCGTGCACGCTCTTGTTGCAGCGACCAACTGTTCAGGAAAATTTTCCATCTGCAGCGGGATCGCCATCTGCGTTGGCACCTTTTCTGGCTTTAAGCGCGACATCCTCGCGCACCAACGGTCTTGGATGGCCTGTGGCTACCGAAGCAGCCCCAGCCCACCACATCGGGCCGCCCCGAAGGCCGGCCCGAAGATTTCTTGCAATTACGCTGCGATGGTCTGCGTATCCACGCGGACACCCAGGCCCATCGTGGAGGACACTGCCACCTTGCGCAGGTACACACCCTTGCTGGTTGCAGGCTTGGCCTTGGTCAGCGCTTCGATCAGTGCAGCCAGGTTGCCTTGCAGCTTGTCGTTGTCGAACGAACGGCGACCGATCGTGCTGTGCACGATACCGGCCTTGTCCACGCGGAACTGCACTTGACCAGCCTTGGCGTTCTTCACGGCCGTAGCGACGTCAGGCGTCACGGTGCCCACCTTGGGGTTGGGCATCAGGCCACGTGGGCCCAGGATCTGGCCCAGCGTACCGACGACGCGCATTGCGTCGGGGGCAGCGATCACCACGTCGAAAGGCATGTCACCGGCCTTGACCATGGCGGCCAGGTCGTCCATACCGACGATGTCGGCGCCAGCGGCCTTGGCTTCTTCAGCCTTGGCGCCCTGGGCGAACACGGCCACACGGGTCGTCTTGCCGGTACCGTTGGGCAGCACCACGGCGCCGCGAACCACCTGGTCGGACTTCTTGGCATCGATGCCAAGCTGAACGGCCACGTCGATGGATTCGTCGAACTTGGCCGTAGCGGCTTCCTTCACGATCGCAACTGCTTCAGCGAAAGCGTACAGCTTGGTGCTGTCAACCTTGCCTTGCAGGGCTTTTTGCTTCTTGGTCAGCTTGGCCATCTTACAAACCCTCCACCGTCACGCCCATCGAGCGTGCAGAGCCAGCCAGCGTGCGCACAGCGGCGTCGACGTTGGCAGCGTTCATGTCCTTCATCTTGGTCTTGGCGATCTCTTCGAGCTGTTCGCGCGTGATCTTGCCGACCTTGGTCTTCAGAGGGTTCGAAGAACCCTTGTCGAGCTTGATGGCCTTCTTGATCAGGGTCGTCGCGGGCGGCGTCTTGATGATGAAGGTGAAGCTCTTGTCTGCAAAAGCCGTGATGACCACGGGCAATGGCAGGCCTGGCTCGACGCCCTGGGTCTGCGCATTGAATGCCTTGCAGAACTCCATGATGTTGAGGCCACGCTGACCCAGTGCTGGGCCGATCGGTGGGGATGGGTTGGCCTTACCAGCTGGGACTTGCAGCTTGATAAAACCGACGATTTTCTTCGCCATGCTTTACTCCTTGCGGGTGATAACGCCTTGGCCATGTGGCCGCAGCTCCCCGGGGTTAACGACTCACGACACATTCATCCGCACCGAGCCGAAAGGTGCGGCATCCAAACCTTGGGGCTCAGGTCTTCTCGACCTGGCCGAATTCGAGCTCCACCGGGGTGGAGCGGCCGAAGATCATGACGGACACCCGTACACGGCTCTTCTCGTAGTTCACCTCTTCCACCGAACCATTGAAGTCGGTGAATGGGCCTTCCTTGACGCGCACCAGTTCGCCCACCATGAACTCCACCTTGTGGCGGGGCTTCTCGGTGCCTTCCTGCATCTGGCTTACGATCTTCTGCACTTCGTCTTCCGAGATGGGGGCGGGACGGTTCTTCGCACCGCCCACGAAACCCGTGACCTTGTTGGTGTGCTTCACCAGGTGCCACGTGTCGTCGTCCATGACCATTTCGACGAAGACGTAGCCGGGGAACAGGCGACGCTCGGTGGTCTTGCGCTGGCCGTTCTTCATTTCCACCACTTCTTCGGTGGGAACGAGGATGCGACCGAACTTGGTCTCCATGCCCGAACGGCCGATGCGCTCCACGATGTTGCGCTCGACCGCTTTTTCCATGCCCGAATAGGCGTGGACGATGTACCAGCGCAGATCGGGGTTGCCCGGCGTTGCAGGGGCCAGAGCTTCGGCTCCGGTGGTGTCCACAGGGGTGGTTGTCATGGCGTTACTTCCTCCAGCCCAAAACCAGGTCGTACAGGACCCATTCGAGGGTCTTGTCGGTGAACCACAGGAAGAGCGCCATGATGACGACGAACGCGAACACGTAAGCCGTCATCTGCAAGGTCTCCTTGCGGGTCGGCCAGACGACCTTCTTCACTTCGCGCCAAGCTTCGCGCGCAAACGCGACAAACTGCCGGCCTGGTTCTGACACCAGGAACACGGCAGCCGCAGCAACCAGCCCGACGATCAATGCGGCCCACTGGGCAATCGCACCCTGCTTGCTCAGCAGATAAAAGCCAGCGACCGATGCAATGACCAGTGCGGCCACAGCTGCAAGCTTGGCTTTGTCTGCACCGGTATTGACGGTTTCAACCTGGGAAGTGGCCATGTGTATTGTTTCCTGCTCCGATTCGCGGCGTCGCCCAAGACGCCGAAGCCCGCCAGGGTCTGGCGGGCTTGTTGGGTGCCACTGTTCAGGTGGCAGGGGCAGTAGGAATCGAACCTACAACCTTTGGTTTTGGAGACCAACGCTCTGCCAATTGAGCTATACCCCTGTAACGCTATTAGGCGATGATCTTGGCCACGA
>NZ_AKJX01000028.1 GCF_000276605.1 Acidovorax sp. CF316
CGGCTCCAGCCGTCGCACCCGCCACGGCACGCGGCACGACCAAAAAGAGCAGCCGCACGGTCGCCACCGCCGCGCCAGCGCCGGCCAGCCGCGCCAGCGGCAGCGCCGCCAAGCGCGCACGCCCGAGCGGCCCGTCCAAGCTGTTCGTGCTGGACACCAATGTGCTGCTGCACGACCCGACCAGCCTGTTCCGCTTCGAAGAGCACGACATCTTCCTGCCCATGATCGTGCTGGAGGAGCTCGACGGCCACAAGAAGGGCATGACCGAAGTGGCCCGCAACGGCCGCCAGACCAGCCGCACCCTGGACGCCCTGGCCGGCGTGCACGGCGCCGACATCGCCCACGGCCTCAAGCTCGACTCCACGGGCCAGCGCGCTGCTGGCGGCCACCTGTTCTTCCAGACCGCACCGCTGGACTACAGCCTGCCCACCAGCCTGCCCCCGGGCAAGGCGGACAACCAGATCCTGGGCGTGGTGGAAGCGCTGCGCAAGCTGCACGCACCGCGCGAGGTGGTGCTGGTGTCCAAGGACATCAACATGCGCGTCAAGGCGCGCGCCCTGGGCCTGAACGCCGAGGACTACCAGAACGACAAGACGCTGGAAGACGGCGACCTGCTGTACTCGGGCGTGCTCGCCCTGCCGCCGGACTTCTGGGTCAAGAGCGGCAAGAACGTGGAAAGCTGGCAGAGCGGAGTGCACACTTACTACCGCATCGGTGGCCCCATCGTGCCGCAGCTGATGATCAACCAGTTCGCGTACTTCGAGGCCCCCGGCGAGCCCAGCCTGTTCGCGCGCGTGAGCGAGATCCGCGAAAAGACGGCGGTGCTGCAGACCCTCAAGGACTATGGCTCGGCCAAGCATGCGGTGTGGGGCGTGACCACGCGCAACCGCGAGCAAAACTACGCCATGAACCTGCTCATGGACCCCGAGATCGACTTCGTGACGCTGACCGGCACGGCCGGCACCGGCAAGACCCTGCTGGCCCTGGCCGCCGGCCTGACCCAGGTGCTGGATGACCGCCGCTACACCGAGATCATCATGACCCGGGCCACAGTGAGCGTGGGCGAGGACATCGGCTTCCTGCCCGGCACCGAAGAAGAGAAGATGGGCCCCTGGATGGGCGCGCTCGACGACAACCTGGAGTTCCTGGCCAAGGGCGACGGCGGCAATGCCGGCGAGTGGGGGCGCGCCGCCACCAACGAGCTGATCCGCAGCCGCATCAAGATCAAGAGCATGAACTTCATGCGCGGGCGCACCTTCCTGAACAAGTACGTGATCATCGACGAGGCGCAGAACCTGACGCCCAAGCAGATGAAGACGCTGATCACCCGCGCAGGCCCGGGCACCAAGATCATCTGCATGGGCAACCTGGCGCAGATCGACACGCCTTACCTGACCGAAGGCTCCTCGGGCCTGACCTATGCGGTGGACCGCTTCAAGGGCTGGCCGCACAGCGGCCACATCACCCTGGCGCGGGGTGAGCGCTCACGCCTGGCGGACTTTGCCAGCGAAGTGCTCTGAGAACGCGCCTGCAAGGCAGGCGCCACAGCCCGCACCAAACAAAAGGCCCCTGCCATCGGCAGGGGCCTTTTTCATGGCCACATGGATGTGCAGCACTCAATAGTCATCACCACCGCTGCCCATGGCGAGGTTTTCAAAGCGGGTCTGGTTCTTCTGGAAGAACAGCTTCACGGTGCCGGTGGGACCGTTACGCTGCTTGCCGATGATGACCTCGGCCACGTTGGGCTCCTTGCTGTCCTTGTTGTAGTAGTCGTCTCGGTAGATGAACATGATGATGTCCGCGTCCTGCTCGATGGCGCCCGATTCGCGCAGGTCGGACATCATGGGGCGCTTGTCGGTGCGCTGCTCCACCGAGCGGTTGAGCTGCGACAGCGCGATCACCGGGCACTGCAGCTCCTTGGCCAGCATCTTCAGACCCCGGGAGATTTCGCCCAGCTCGGTGGCCCGGTTGTCGGCGCTGCCGGCGCCCGAGCCGCTCATGAGCTGCAGGTAGTCGACCACGATCAGGCCGAGCTTGCCGCACTGGCGCGCCAGGCGGCGCGCGTTGGCGCGCAGCTCGCCAGGCGTCAGACCCGGGGTTTCATCGATGTGCAGCGACACGGTGCGCAGCCGCTCGATGGCCTCGGTCAGGCGCGGCCATTCGTCGTCGGTGAGCTTGCCGGTGCGCAGGTTGCCCTGGTTCACGCGGCCGATGGAGCCCACGATACGCACGGCCAGTTGGGCGGCACCCATTTCCATCGAGAAGATGGCGACCGGCAGGCCTTCGTTGAGCGCCACGTGCTCGGCGATGTTCACCGCGAACGAGGTCTTGCCCATGGAGGGGCGCGCCGCCAGCACCACCATGTCGCCGGCCTGCAGGCCTGAGGTCATGCGGTCCAGGTCGGCGAAGCCGGTGGGCACGCCGGTCACGTCCACCGGGTTGTCGGCCATCTCCTGCACCTTGTCGAGCAGGTCGATCACCAGGTTGTCGAGCGACTGGAAGCCCTGCTTGGTACGCGAGCCCTCCTCCCCGATGGCGAAGATCTTGGCTTCGGCTTCGTCCAGGATGCGCTCCACGGTCTTGCCCTGGGGGTTGAAGGCGTTGGTGGAGATCTCGTCACTGGCCGTGACCAGCTTGCGCAGGATGGCGCGCTCACGCACGATTTCCGCATAGCGGCGGATGTTGCTCGCACTCGGAACGTACTGCGCCAGGTTGTTCAGGTAGGCCAGCCCACCCATCTCCTGGGCCTTGCCCTGGTTCTTCAGGTGCTCGAACACAGTGATCACATCGGCCGGCTTGCTGCCGTTGATCAGCGCGCCGATGGCCGAGTAAATCATCTGGTGCTCGTGCCGGTAGAAATGGCTTTCCACCAGCAGATCGCCCACGCGGTCCCAGGCGTTGTTGTCCAGCAGCAGGCCGCCGAGCACGCTGGACTCGGCCTCGATGGAGTGCGGCGGCGTGCGCAGCTTGGCGATCTCCTGGTCCTCACCGGAGCCGGAAGGCGGCACGAAACCCTGTTCGTCGAGCGGGGGAAAGACAGCAGCGGACATGGAATTTCTCCGGACAGGGACCTGATGGTGCACACCCCCTCACCAGCAATACCTGGCATCCGGGGATAAGCCTTGGGGCAATCTGTGGATTACCGGTGGGCAATCCTGTACAAATGGCGGAGTCGCAAAGACAAAAGCCGCCCGAGGGCGGCTTTCGCGGCAAGTCACGCAGATTACTACGTGCGGGCGATCAGGCGGTTTCGCCGTAGACCGACACGGTGACGTCCACCACCACGTCGGTGTGCAGGGCCACGCTGACAGTGGTTTCGCTGACGACCTTGATCGGGCCGTTGGGCAGGCGAACCTGGGCCTTGGCGACCTTGTAGCCTTGCTTGTTCAGTTCTTCGGCGATGTCCTGGTTGGTCACGGAACCAAACAGACGGCCGTCCACGCCAGCCTTTTGCGTCAGCTTGACCGTGGTGCCGGCCAGCTTTTCGCCTTCAGCCTGGGCTTGTGCCAGCTTGGCGGCAGCAGCCTTTTCCAGTTCGGCGCGCTTGGCTTCGAACTCGGCTTTGGCCGATTCGGTGGCGCGGCGTGCGCGGCCCGAAGGGATCAGGAAGTTGCGTGCGTAGCCGTCCTTGACCTTGACGATTTCGCCCAGGTTGCCGAGGTTCACAACCTTGTCGAGCAGAATGATTTGCATGGGTTGTGCTCCTTAGATCTTGTGCTGGTCGCTGTAAGGCACCAGGGCCAGGAAGCGAGCGCGCTTGATGGCGGTGTTCAGCTGGCGCTGGAAGATGGCGCGCGTGCCGGTCAGGCGCGCGGGGATGATCTTGCCGTTTTCGGCGATGAAATCGCGCAGCGTGTCGACATCCTTGTAGTCGATTTCTTCAACACCGGTCACCGTGAAGCGGCAAAAGCGCTTGCGCTTGAACAGCAGGGACTGGGTATTGCGCTTTGGGCGCTTGTCTTTGTTGAACTTCTTGAACGTGGCCATTGCGGACCCCTTGAAAATTAATTTTGTTGAATATCCTGGATGTGGAGCACAGCGTTCCTGCCATTGCGCGGCGTGGCGAGAAAGCCGCTGAAAGTCCATCGACTCCCAATCTGCTGCCTCGCAAGCCGCTCAGCCATCGCACCGAATGCGACCGCCTTCATGGCTGCCTTGACATCCCGCGGCTCGCCTGCCTCGTTTTGCCTGGACTCGTGCTCGAGCCGAAGGGCAATGGCGGGCAAGCCGGCGGGGGTGTAACGCAGGGCCTCAGCCTCGGCGATACAGGCCGTCAAGACGACGCGGTTCTCCACTCCCGAAAGGGCGGTGGACGATCAGCGCTCGCCGGCAGCGGCGTATTCCGCCTGGCTGGCCTTGCGGGCTTCTTCGCGCTCGACGGTCTTCATCATCGAAGATGGGCCCGTGTCGGCCTTCTTCTTCTGAACCGTCAGGTGGCGCAGCACGGCGTCGTTGAACTTGAAGGCGTGCTCCAGTTCAGCCACCACGGCCTGGTCGGCTTCGATGTTCACGCACAGGTAGTGGGCCTTGGCCAGCTTGTTGATCAGGTACGCCAGTTGACGGCGGCCCCAGTCTTCCACGCGGTGCACCTTGCCACCGCCAGCGGTGATCATGCCCTTGTAGCGCTCCAGCATGGCTGGAACTTGTTCGCTTTGATCCGGGTGGATCAACAAAATGATTTCGTAATGACGCATGCAGACTCCTTTTGGGTGAAACCACCCGCTGCGTCTAGAAGCGGTGTGGCAAGGGCAAAGCCGTAGATTATAGCCCGCATCTTTCACCTTGTACACTCACCCCTGCTCCAAGACGGTCCATCCGCCCGGCCCGACGCCGCCAATGCCCCCGGCATTGCGCAATAACTTGAAATACCACACACACGCCCAACCTTGTGCGCGTACTGTTTTATTTACGAAGACCCTGACATGTCCGACAACAGCCAGCCAACCACCTCCCAAGACGCCTCCCCCGAAGAAATTGAAGCTGCCATGGCCGCCAATGCCTCTGACGAGCTGTCGCGCCTGCAAGGCGAGCTGGCCGAGCTCAAGGCCAAGAGCGCCGAGCTGGCCGACCAGTTCCTGCGCGCCAAGGCCGAGGCCGAGAACGCCCGCCGCCGCGCCGAGGACGAAGTCACCAAGGCCCGCAAGTTCGGCATCGAGAGCTTTGCCGAGAGCCTGCTGCCTGTGGCCGACAGCCTGGATGCCGCCCTGGGCATCAAGGAGGCCACGCCCCAGCAGCTGCGCGAAGGCGCCGACGCCACCCTGCGCCAGCTGACTTCGGCGCTGGAGCGCAACAAGGTGCTGGCCATCAACCCGCCTGCCGGCGAGAAGTTCGACCCCCACCAGCACCAGGCCATCAGCGTGGCGCCTGCCGACCAGGAACCCAACACCGTGGTGGCCGTGCTGCAAAAGGGCTACAAGATCGCCGACCGCGTGCTGCGCCCGGCGCTCGTGACCGTCACCGCCCCGAAATAAATAAATTTGGTGGATAACGGCTTGAAGCCGGCCAAGTTATCCACAAGTTACCAGTTATCCAAATCACTCAAACATCGCGGAGAAGAACATCATGGGAAGAATCATCGGTATTGACCTGGGCACCACGAACAGCTGCGTTTCCATCATGGAGGGCAACACGACCCGCGTGATCGAAAACAGCGAAGGCGCCCGCACCACGCCTTCCATCGTGGCCTACCAGGAAGACGGCGAGATCCTCGTCGGCGCCTCGGCCAAGCGCCAGGCCGTGACCAACCCGCGCAACACGCTGTACGCCGTGAAGCGCCTGATCGGCCGCAAGTTCACCGAGAAGGAAGTGCAAAAGGACATCGACCTGATGCCCTACAAGATCGTGGCCGCCGACAACGGCGACGCCTGGATCGAAGTGCGCGGCAACAAGCTGTCGGCACAGCAGGTGTCCGCCGACATCCTGCGCAAGATGAAGAAGACGGCCGAGGACTACCTGGGCGAGCCCGTGACGGAAGCCGTCATCACCGTGCCCGCCTACTTCAACGACGCCCAGCGCCAGGCCACCAAGGACGCCGGCCGCATCGCCGGCCTGGATGTCAAGCGCATCATCAACGAGCCCACCGCCGCAGCCCTGGCCTTCGGCCTGGACAAGCAGGAAAAGGGCGACCGCAAGATCGCCGTGTATGACCTGGGCGGCGGCACGTTCGACGTGTCCATCATCGAGATCGCCGACGTCGACGGCGAAAAGCAGTTCGAAGTGCTGTCGACCAACGGCGACACCTTCCTGGGCGGCGAAGACTTCGACCAGCGCATCATCGACTACATCATCAGCGAGTTCAAGAAGGAACAGGGCGTGGACCTGTCCAAGGACGTGCTGGCCCTGCAGCGCCTGAAGGAAGCCGCCGAGAAGTCCAAGATCGAGCTGTCCAACTCGGCCGCGACCGACATCAATCTGCCTTACATCACGGCAGACGCCTCCGGCCCCAAGCACCTGAACATCAAGCTGACCCGCGCCAAGCTGGAAGCCCTGGTGGAAGAGCTCATCGAGCGCACCATCGCCCCCTGCCGCACGGCCATCAAGGACGCCGGCGTGTCGGTGTCGGACATCCATGACGTGATCCTGGTGGGCGGCATGACCCGCATGCCCAAGGTGCAGGAGAAGGTCAAGGAATTCTTCGGCAAGGAACCGCGCAAGGACGTGAACCCTGACGAAGCCGTGGCCGTGGGTGCCGCCATCCAGGGCCAGGTGCTCTCGGGCGACCGCAAGGACGTGCTGCTGCTGGACGTGACCCCCCTGTCCCTGGGCATCGAGACCCTGGGCGGCGTCATGACCAAGATGATCACCAAGAACACCACGATCCCCACGAAGTTCGCACAGACCTTCTCGACCGCCGACGACAACCAGCCGGCCGTGACGATCAAGGTGTTCCAGGGCGAGCGCGAGATGGCCTCGGGCAACAAGCTCCTGGGCGAGTTCAACCTGGAAGGCATTCCACCGGCATCGCGCGGCACGCCGCAGATCGAGGTGTCGTTCGACATCGACGCCAACGGCATCCTGCACGTGGGCGCCAAGGACAAGGGCACGGGCAAGGAAAACAAGATCACCATCAAGGCCAGCTCCGGCCTGTCGGAAGAAGAAATCCAGAAGATGGTGAAGGACGCCGAGCTGAATGCGGCCGACGACAAGAAGAAGCTGGAGCTGATCCAGGCGCGCAACCAGGGCGAAGCCGCCGTGCACAGCGTGAACAAGAGCCTGGCCGAGCATGGCGACAAGCTCGACGCCGCCGAGAAGGAAGCCATCACCTCGGCTGCAAAGGCCCTGGAAGACGTGCTCAAGGGCGAGGACAAGGCCGCCATCGAGGAAAAGACGACGGCCCTGATGGCCGCCAGCCAGAAGCTGGGCGAGAAGATGTACGCCGACGCGCAAGCCGCGCAGGCGGCAGCCGGCGCCGGTGCGGGTGACGCATCGGGTGGCCAGCAGGCATCATCCTCCTCCAGCAGCAAGCCCGACGACGACAACGTGGTCGATGCCGAGGTGAAGGAAGTCAAGAAGGGCTGAACACGCCCCGTTTGACCCGAGCCGCCGCGCGAGTTTCCTGACAAGGGGGCTTGCGCGGCGTTCCTGTTCCAACCGGGCTCAGAAAGACCATGTCCAAACGCGACTTTTACGAAATCCTGGGCGTTCCCAAGAACGCCTCGGATGAAGAAATCAAGAAGGCCTATCGCAAGCTGGCGATGAAGCACCACCCCGATCGCAACCAGGGTGATGCCTCCAAGCCTGCCGAAGAGAAGTTCAAGGAGGCCAAGGAGGCCTACGAGATGCTCTCCGACCCGCAAAAGCGGGCCGCCTACGACCAGTACGGCCATGCCGGGGTGGACCCCAACATGCGCGGCCCCGGTGGCGCGGGGGCGGAAGGCTTCGGCGGCTTTGCCGAGGCATTCGGCGACATCTTCGGCGACATGTTCGGCCAGCAGGGCGGGCGCGGGCGTGGCGCCGGCGGCCGCCAGGTGTACCGTGGCAGCGACCTGAGCTACGCCATGGAGATCACCCTGGAGGAAGCCGCCCGCGGCAAGGATGCGCAGATCCGCATCCCCTCGTGGGAGAGCTGCGACACCTGCCACGGCAGCGGAGCCAAGCCCGGCACCAGCGCCAAGACCTGTGCCACCTGCACGGGCACCGGCACGGTGCAGATGCGCCAGGGCTTCTTCAGCGTGCAGCAGACCTGCCCGCACTGCCGCGGCACGGGCAAGATCATTCCCGAGCCCTGCACCACCTGCCACGGCCAGGGCAAGCTCAAGAAGCAAAAGACGCTGGAAGTGAAGATTCCCTCGGGCATCGACGACGGCATGCGCATCCGCAGCACCGGCAACGGCGAGCCGGGCACCAACGGCGGCCCGCCGGGCGACCTGTACATCGAGATCCGCCTGAAGAAGCACGACATCTTCGAGCGCGATGGCGACGACCTGCACTGCCAGGTGCCCGTGAGCTTCATCACGGCCGCACTGGGCGGCGAGATCGAGGTGCCGACGCTGGCAGGCAAGGCGGCCATCGACATCCCCGAAGGCACCCAGGCCGGAAAGCAGTTCCGCCTGCGCGGCAAGGGCATCAAGGGCGTGCGCGCCAGCTACCCCGGCGACCTGTACTGCCACATCGCGGTCGAGACCCCGGTCAAGCTCACCGAGCACCAGCGCAAGCTGCTGCGCGAACTGGAAGACTCGCTGAAAAAGGGCGGCGCGCGCCACTCACCCAGCGGCGAGAGCTGGACGGACCGGCTGAAGAATTTCTTCAGCTGAGCCCCAGCCCTGCCCCACCACCGCACGGCGCCGCCAGGCCCGTGCGGTTTTTTCATGCCCGCGCGCGCCGAGAAGGCCGCATGCGCGATGGACGACATCGCGGTTCGCGATGGCGGCTGCTTCATTTTTACAGGAAAATACCCAAACGCCTTCTCCAAACGAGAAGCACAGAACACCCCCAGAGACCCGATGAAAAGCTCCGAGCGCAGTTTTGCGCGCCGCATTGACCTCACTTCGCTGCAGCTGTTCGTGGCGGTGTGCGAGCTCGGCAGCATCGGCCGCGCGGCGGAGCGCGAATTCATCGCGGCCTCGGCCGTCAGCAAGCGCCTGTCGGACCTGGAAACCGCCGTGGACACGGCCCTGCTCTACCGCCACAGCCGCGGCGTGACACTTACGCCGGCCGGCGAGAGCCTGCTGCACCATGCGCGCACGGTGCTCTTCGGCCTGGAGCGCATGCAGGGCGAGCTCAGCGAATACGCCGACGGCGTGCGCGGCCACGTGCGCATGCATGCCAACATCTCGGCCATCTTCCAGTTCCTGCCGGAGGACCTGGGCGCCTTTGCGCGCGAGCACAGCCAGATCAAGATCGACCTGCAGGAGCACCTGAGCAGCGACGTGCTCAATGCCGTGCACGAGGGCGCGGCCGACCTGGGCATCTGCAACGTCGGCATGGCCACGGGCACCGGCGGCAACGAACTGCAAAGCCGCCCCTACCGCGCCGACCACCTGGTGCTGGTGGTGCCCGAGGCGCATGCCCTGGCACAGCACAGCGCCATCGGCTTCGAAGAGGTGCTGGACTGGGACATCGTCGGCCTGCACGCCAACAGCAGCATCAGCCTGGCCATGCGTGCCGCAGCGGCCGCCGCCGGGCGCCCGCTGCGCCAGCGCATCCAGGTCACGGGGCTCGACGCCATGTGCCGCATGATCGACAACGGCCTCGGCGTGGGCCTGCTGCCCGACCGCGCCTTCGAGCTCATGCGCGGCGTGGGCCACCTGCGCGCCATACCGCTGGCCGAGGCCTGGGCCCACCGCGAGCTGCGCGTGGTGGCGCGCGATTTCGACGCCCTGCCCGTGACCGCGCGGCTGCTGGTGGAGCACCTGGCACCGCTGCAGTCGGCGGCGGCACCCGCGCATGCATCCCTGTCCGCCGCCACCCCCGCCCTGCAGGGCGGGCCCCACTAAAATCACATTACCCACCTGAAAGAGACGCACCATGGGACGCACCCTGTACGACAAGATCTGGGACGAGCACGTCGTCCATACCGAAGAGGACGGCACCTCCATCCTCTACATCGACCGGCACCTGGTGCACGAAGTCACCAGCCCCCAGGCCTTCGAAGGCCTGCGCGAGGCCGGCCGCAAGGTGTGGCGCACCAGCTCGATCGTCGCCACCGCCGACCACAACACGCCCACCACGGGCTGGGAAGCGGGCTATGACGGCATCACCGACCCGATCAGCAAGGAGCAGATCACCACGCTGAACGACAACATGGCGCAGATCCACCCTGCGGCCTTCTTCCCGTTCATGCACAAGCGCCAGGGCATCGTCCACGTGATCGGGCCCGAGAACGGCGCCACCCTGCCCGGCATGACGGTGGTCTGCGGCGATAGCCACACCAGCACGCACGGCGCCTTCGGCGCGCTGGCGCACGGCATCGGCACCTCCGAAGTCGAGCACGTGATGGCCACCCAGACCCTGCTGGCCAAGAAGGCCAAGAACATGCTGGTGCAGGTGGACGGCCAGTTGGCCAAGGGCGTCACCGCCAAGGACGTCGTGCTGGCCATCATCGGCAAGATCGGCACGGCCGGCGGCACGGGCTACACCATCGAGTTCGCAGGCTCGGTCATCCGCGGCCTGTCCATGGAAGGCCGCATGACCGTGTGCAACATGGCCATCGAAGGCGGCGCACGCGCCGGCCTGGTGGCCGTGGACGACAAGACCATCGAGTACGTGCGTGGCCGCCCCCTGTCGCCCACGGGCGTGGAATGGGACCAGGCCGCCGCCTACTGGAAAACGCTGCACTCCGACGCCGATGCGCACTTCGACACCGTGGTGAAGCTCGACGCGGCCGACATCCTGCCGCAGGTCACCTGGGGCACCTCGCCCGAGATGGTGCTGGGCATCGACGCCCGCGTGCCCGATCCGGACAAGGAAAAGGACGCCAACAAGCGCGGCGCCATCGAGCGCGCGCTGACCTACATGGGCCTCACGCCCGGCAAGCCGATCAACGACATCACCATCGACAAGGTGTTCATCGGTTCGTGCACCAACAGCCGCATCGAGGACATGCGCGAGGCCGCCGCCGTGGTCAAGAACCTGGGCCGCAAGGTGGCCAGCAATGTGAAGCTGGCCATGGTGGTGCCCGGCTCGGGTCTGGTCAAGGAACAGGCCGAGCGCGAAGGCCTGCACGAGATCTTCAAGGCCGCGGGCTTCGAGTGGCGCGAGCCCGGCTGCTCCATGTGCCTGGCCATGAACGCCGACCGCCTGGAGCCGGGCGAGCGCTGCGCCAGCACCAGCAACCGCAACTTCGAAGGCCGCCAAGGCGCTGGCGGCCGCACCCACCTGGTGAGCCCCGCCATGGCCGCAGCCGCAGCCGTGCACGGCCACTTCGTGGACATCCGCCAGTTCTCCTGAACCCTTTCACCCCTCCATTGATCCAACGCCCGTTGGCCTTTCCACCCACCGACCGAAGGAGTCCCGTCATGAAAAAGACCGCCACTTTCATCGCCCTTTCGCTGGCTTTCCTGCTGGCCGGCTGCAACACCGTCAAGGGCGTGGGCCAGGACGTCCAGCGGGCCGGCGGCGCCCTTGAGCGCGCCGCCAACAAGTAAGGCAACCCACCATGCAGAAATTCACCGTGCACAAGGGCCTCGTGGCCCCGATGGACCGCGAGAACGTCGACACCGACGCCATCATCCCCAAGCAGTTCCTCAAGTCGATCAAGAAGACCGGTTTTGGCGTGAACCTGTTCGACGAATGGCGCTACCTGGACCATGGCGAGCCCGGCCAGGACCCTGCCAGCCGCAAGCCCAACCCCGACTTCGTGCTCAACCAGCCGCGCTACCAGGGTGCCAGCGTGCTCATCGCACGCAAGAACTTCGGCTGCGGATCGAGCCGCGAGCACGCCCCCTGGGCGCTGGACCAGTTCGGCTTTCGCACCGTGATCGCGCCGAGCTTCGCCGACATCTTCTTCAACAACTGCTTCAAGAACGGCCTCCTGCCCATTGTGCTGCCCGAAGCCACCGTGGCCCAGCTGTTCGATGAAGTGGCGGCCTTCCCCGGCTACCAGCTCACCGTCGACCTGGAGCGCCAGGTCGTCGTGCGCCCGCAGGGCGAGGAGATCCCGTTCGAGGTGCAGGCGTTTCGCAAGTACTGCCTGCTCAACGGCTTCGACGACATCGGCCTGACCCTGCGCCAGTCCGACAAGATCCGCGCCTTCGAAGCCCAGCGCCTGGCCACCAAGCCCTGGCTGGCGCACAGCATGGTCTCCTGACCCCAGGCCCACCACACCCGGTTCATCACTTGTGGCCGACGCTGCCTGGCAGGCCTGCCAGGTCACGCGGCCATTCCTTTACAAAGAAGTCGTTCATGAAAATCGCAGTTCTGCCGGGAGACGGCATCGGCACCGAAATCGTTGCAGAGGCCGTCAAGGTCCTCGAAGTGCTGGACCTGAAGTTCGAGATGGAGTCGGCCCTGGTCGGCGGCGCCGCCTACGAGGCGCACGGCCACCCCCTGCCCGAGGCCACGCTCAAGCTGGCCAAGGACGCAGATGCTGTGCTGTTCGGCGCCGTGGGCGACTGGAAGTACGACAAGCTCGACCGCCCCCTGCGCCCCGAGCAGGCCATCCTGGGCCTGCGCAAGAACCTGGGCCTGTTCGCCAACTTCCGCCCCGCGATCTGCTATGAGCAGCTGGTGGGGGCTTCGAGCCTCAAGCCCGAGCTGATCTCCGGCCTCGACATCCTCATCATCCGCGAGCTCACGGGCGACATCTACTTCGGCCAGCCGCGCGGCCGCCGCATCGCCACCGATGGCCACTTCCCCGGCGCCGAAGAGGCTTTCGACACCATGCGCTACAGCCGCCCCGAGGTCGAGCGCATCGCGCACGTGGCCTTCCAGGCCGCACGCAAGCGCAGCAAGCGCGTGACCAGCGTGGACAAGGCCAACGTGCTCGAGACCTTCCAGTTCTGGAAGGACATCGTGACCGAAGTCGGCAAGGAATACCCCGACGTGGAACTCGACCACATGTACGTGGACAACGCCGCCATGCAGTTGGTGCGCGCGCCCAAGAAATTCGACGTGGTGGTCACCGGCAACATGTTCGGCGACATCCTCTCGGACGAGGCCTCCATGCTCACCGGCTCGATCGGCATGCTGCCCTCGGCCTCGCTGAACAGCAGCAACCAGGGCCTGTACGAGCCCAGCCACGGCAGCGCGCCCGACATCGCCGGCAAGGGCGTGGCCAACCCGCTGGCCACCATCCTCTCGGCGGCGATGATGCTGCGCTTCTCGCTGAACCAGGAAGCCTCTGCCCAGCGCATCGAAGCGGCCGTGCAGAAAGTGCTGGCCCAGGGCCTGCGCACGCCCGACATCTGGAGCGAAGGCACGACCAAGGTCGGCACCGCCCAGATGGGCGATGCCGTGGTGAAGGCGCTGGCCGCCTGACCCCTGCCCCAAGCCCGATGCGGGCTCCGAAAAAAAAGCGCCGGCGACCCCGGCGCTTTTTTTGCCCCCGGCCCCGGGGTCTGCGGGCGCCTACAGCCAGCCGCTGTGCACGAACTCCATGACGGAATAGATCCGGTTGTCCAGGGGGTGGGCGCGCACGGCGGCAACGATACGCGCCACGCCGTCGGCATAGGGCGCATCGCCATAGACGCGGGTTTCCAGCGTCAGGCTGCACAGCCCATCCCCGATGTCGATCCGGTGGTAGGCATGGCGCCCCAGATGCTCCTTGGGAATGTGCAGGTCACGCGACTGGACCTCGGCGGAACGCACGGACCGGATGTCGCCCGCCGCCAGGCCCAGGGCATGCGACATGCCGACCGCCGTGCCGGGAACGGAAGTTTTCTGTGCCTGGTGGGACTCGGTGAGCGCGATGCGGTGCCCATGGAACAGGTGCCCGCTGCGTTCCAGCATGCCCATGAACTTGAGCATCAGGATGTTGGTGTTGGGGCACACGACCACCGGAAAGCCGTGGCTGCCCCGTTCCAGCACCGATCCGGTGGCCAGCTCCACCAGGGGGCTGCCCGATGCCTCGCAAAATGCCGCGACGGCGGCAAGCTCCCTCCCGGAGCCGGCATGGACCACGATGGATGGCGCCGTGCCAGGCGCCACCGGCCAGCGCACGACCGCGCACCCCCGCTCCCGCATCCAACGAGTCCACGAGTTCCCGGGCCAGTTGGCCCGAACCGACAATGATCACCTGCTGCATTGCTACCTTCGCTTGAGAAAAAAATCTTCCGGTGGCCCGCCTCTTGCCGACCGGGGGACGCCGGGCCATTTCGTGATGGACGGTTCAATCCCGCATCCGCTACAATATCCGCTTATGTTTGCCGCCCACACGTTCGCCCTGAACATTGCACCCGCCGCCACGGCCGGTGTGGCTGCGCGCGCAACCATCACCAAAACCACGACCATTAAGGGCTGACTCAGCCTGGTTCGTCGTGCGCCCTTCCTGGCCTGACGAGCCAGGCGAGCAGTCCGGTCTGGCACTGTTTGTTAATCTGTAAAAGGGGCGTTGAAATGAGCAAGTTGGTAGGTTTGGTCGGCTGGCGCGGCATGGTCGGCTCGGTGTTGATGGATCGCATGGCCGAAGAGAATGACTTCGACCTGATCGAGCCATTGTTCTTCTCCACTTCGAATGCCGGCGGCAAGGCCCCTTCAGTGGCCAAGAACGAGACCACGCTGCAGGATGCGTTCAACATCGACGCCCTGAAGCGCTGCGAGATCATCATCACCGCCCAGGGCGGCGAGTACACCTCCGAAGTCTTCCCCAAGCTGCGCGCAGCCGGCTGGAACGGCCACTGGATCGACGCGGCCTCCACGCTGCGCATGGAAAAGGATGCCGTCATCATCCTCGACCCCGTGAACCTGCCCGTCATCCAGGATGCGCTGTCCAAGGGCGGCAAGAACTGGGTCGGCGGCAACTGCACCGTGAGCTGCATGCTGATGGGCGTGGGCGCGCTGTACAAGGCCGGCCTCGTCGAGTGGATGAGCACCCAGACCTACCAGGCCGCCAGCGGCGGCGGCGCCCAGCACATGCGCGAACTGCTGACGCAGTACGGCACGCTGAACGCCGAGGTGAAGTCCCTGCTGGACGACCCCAAGAGCGCCATCCTGGAAATCGACCGCAAGGTCATCGCCAAGCAGCGCGCCCTGTCCGGCGCCGAGACGGCCAACTTCGGCGTGCCACTGGGTGGCTCGCTGATCCCCTGGATCGACAAGGACCTGGGCAACGGCATGTCCAAGGAAGAATGGAAGGGCATGGCCGAGACCAACAAGATCCTGGGCCAGGGCGAGGGCTTCGGTTCCAGCGCCATCCCTGTGGACGGCTTCTGCGTGCGCGTGGGCGCCATGCGCTGCCACAGCCAGGCGCTGACCTTCAAGCTCAAGAAGGACGTGCCCGTGGCTGACCTGGAGGCCATGATCGCCGCCGACAACGAGTGGGTGAAGGTGGTGCCCAACACGCGTGAAGCGACGATCAAGGACCTGACGCCCGTGGCCGTGACCGGCACCATGACCATTCCCGTGGGCCGCGTGCGCAAGCTGGCCATGGGCCCCGAGTACGTGGGCGCCTTCACCATCGGCGACCAGCTGCTATGGGGCGCAGCCGAGCCGCTGCGCCGCATGCTGCGCATCCTGCTGGCCGCCTAAAATCCCCTTGCCCGGGCTCCAGGAGCCCAGGCCCCCAGCGCGCGCAATGCCTGTTGCGCGCGCTTTTTTGCGCCCTGACCCTTGACACACCCGGTTACGTGACGTTGGCAATTGGCAACATCTGCATGCCCCAAGTTGGGGCATGACCACCGGGGGCAAAGCTTCTGCGCCACCTCAGCTTGTCAGTGCAAAACATTGATGCTATGGTGCTTTTTACATATTTTCACGCGCCGGGGCGGGACCAGACCATGAGAAAAACAGCACCGCTCGACCGAGCCGCACAACCCAATCAGTTGATGGCAAACATGCATCGTTGGAAATTTTCTGTGCTGGCGGCTGCGGCCGTGGCAACTGCCGGGCTCTACGCCACCGATGCGTCCGCGCTCGCGCTGGGCCGCATCACCGTGCAATCCGCCCTGGGCGAACCCCTGCGCGCCGAGATCGATCTGCCACAGATCACCCCTGCGGAGGCGGAAACCCTGAAGGCCAGCACGGCCACGCCCGAGGTGTTCCGCGCCCAGGGCATGGAGTACTCGCCCACCATGAACAACCTGCAGGTGCAACTGCAACGCCGCGCCGATGGCTCGGCCGTGCTGCGCCTGTCCAGCGACCGCCCGGTGAACGACCCCTTCGTCGACCTGGTGCTGGACGCCACCTGGGGCTCGGGCCGCCTGGTGCGCAGCTACACGATGCTGTTCGACCCGCCAGCGATGCGCCGTCCGGCGCCAACGGTGACGGCCGCCCCGCAGACCACGGCCCCTGCCGCGCGTGCGGACGTCCCGCCCGCCGTGGCCGGTCGCCCGTCGTCCGCAGCATCGGCACCTGCCGCCGCGCCCCGCGCACCCGCAGCCCCCCGCGCCACGCCCGCCGAAGGCGGCGTGACCGTGCAGGCCGGCGACACGGCCAGCCGCATCGCCAATGCCAACCGCCAGGGCGGCGTCTCGCTCGACCAGATGCTGGTGGCCATGCAGCGTGCCAATCCGGACGCCTTCATCGGCGGCAACATCAACCGCATCAAGGCCGGTGCGGTGCTGCAGATACCCGACCAGGCCACGGCCCAGGCCACGCCTGCGCCCGAAGCCCGCCAGATCCTGGCCGCGCAGAGCCGTGACTTCGGCGCCTTCCGCCGCAAGCTGGCCGAATCCGCCCCCTCCACCACCGTGGCATCGGCCGAACGCTCTGCCAAGGGCTCGGTGCAGACCCGCGTGGAAGACAGCAAGCCCGCCACCGCTGCCCCCGACAAGCTCACGCTGTCCAAGGGTTCGGTCAAGGGCCAGAAGGCCGCCGAAGACCAATTGGCCAAGGACAAGCAGGCCAGCGACGCATCGGCCCGCATGGCCGAACTGTCCAAGAACATCAGCGATCTGAACAAGCTGGGCGCCGCATCGGCCGCAGCCCCCTCGACGCCAGCCACGCCGGCAGCACCTGCCGCCGCTCCCGCTGCGCCTGCGGCCAGCACCCCGGCCCAGGTGGCCGTGCCCGGCGTGCCTGCCACGCCGGCCGCACCCGAAGCCCCACCGGCCACGGCAGCCTCCGAACCCACCAGCGGCGCATCGGCCGAGGCCAGCGCTGCCCCCGCATCGGACGCCGCTGCGGCCACGCCGCCCGCCGCCCCGGCTTCCAAGCCTGTCGTGCTGCCACCACCCACGCCGGTGGCAGAGCCCGGTTTCCTCGACGGCCTGCTGGACGACCCGCTGATCCCCCTGGCCGGTGGCGGCCTGCTGGCCCTGCTGCTGGGCTATGGCGCCTACCGCGTGATCCAGCGTCGCCGCAACAATGCGGGCGTGGACAGCTCCTTCCTGGAAAGCCGCATCCAGCCCGATTCGTTCTTCGGCGCCAGTGGCGGCCAGCGCGTGGACACCGCCAACAGCGAGATGACCACCGGCTCGTCCATGGCCTACTCGCCCAGCCAGCTCGATGCCGGCGGTGATGTCGACCCCGTGGCCGAAGCCGACGTGTACCTGGCCTACGGCCGTGACCTGCAGGCCGAGGAGATCCTCAAGGAAGCCGTGCGCCACAACCCGGCCCGCGTGTCCGTGCACGTGAAGCTGGCCGAGATCTATGCCAAGCGCCAGGACCGCAAGGCCCTGGAGTCCGTGGCCGGCGAAGTCTTCAAGCTGACGCAGGGCGAAGGCCCCGACTGGGCGCGCATCGTCGACCTGGGCCGCGGCATCGAACCCGAAAACCCGCTGTACCAGCCAGGCGGTCGCCCCGGCCAGCCGGAAGACGAGAACCCCTCGATTCCTGGTGCCTTCGTGAGCACCTTCTCGGGTGCCCCTGTGGCATCGGCAGCCCTGCCACCCGACCTGGACCTGGACCTCGACCTCGATCTGCCCGACGACGCACTGACCGATGCACCGCCCGCGCCCCCCGGCGGCTTTGCGGCGGCGGCCGCAGCAGC
>NZ_AKJX01000029.1 GCF_000276605.1 Acidovorax sp. CF316
GGGACCCGCCGATGCCACGCTCGGTCAGGCCCAGTTCGGGAATATCGCACTCGACATCGAATGTCTGGCGGTGCGCCGCCCCCACGGTGGCCACGACGGCATACTGGGGGAGCTTCATTTTGCGGCCCTGGAGCCACTCCTGCAACGCGGTCTTGGCATCCTTGGACGCGGCCTGCATCTGCGGGTTGATCTCCATGGCCTGGAACAGGCGGTGGACCAGGGCCTCCGCCTGGAGGTACCCGGCATCGAGGTACACCGCACCGATCAGCGCCTCCAGCGCGTCGGCAAGGATCGAGGGGCGCTGGTGTCCGCCGGATTTGGACTCCCCCTCGCCCAGGCGCAGCACCTCGGACACGCGCAGGCGCAGCGCCAGCTGGTGCAGCGTGTCCTGCTTGACGAGGTTGGCCCGCACCCGCGAGAGATCGCCTTCGGGCAGTGAACCCAGGCGCTGGTACAGCAGGCTGGCCACCGCCAGGTTCAATACGGAGTCCCCGAGAAACTCCAGCCGCTCATTGTGGTCGGCCGAAAAGCTGCGGTGCGTGATCGCACGTTGCAGCAGCGAGGGGTCGGAAAAGGGGTGCTGCAGGCGGTCCTGCAGCGCTTGGAGACTGGGGGACACTACTTGGTCTGTCCCTCGAGGCGGTAGACAAGAAACGCTGGGCCAACGAGAGGGATTTCACGCGAGTACTTGAAACTCACGACGGTCTTGTCACCGCGCTTGCTCACCTCCAGGTCTTTGCCGGAGATGGAGCTGATGTTGTCAATTGTGCCGGCTCGGTCGAAACTCGCGCGGACTCCCGGCACCGTAGTCTCTTCCCTGGCCGCCTTGGCCGCGGCCTTGTTGATGGCCTGGTACTCAAGAAAAATCGGCAACGACTGCCCGCCGATGGCAAACGCCGCCACGCAGATCAGGCCGATGAAGACCACGCCGATGAAAGACAGGCCACGCTGGCGCGAGCGGCTGGCGAAACGATGGATATGCATGCTCTCCCCTCTCAATGTTGATGGAAATGGGCTATCGGTCAATGAAAAGGCCCGATGCGCTTGAGATTACCGAAATTCATCCAGACAAAAAAGGCCTTGCCCACGATATTGGCGTCCGGCACGAAGCCCCAGTAACGGGAGTCCAGCGAATTGTCGCGGTTGTCCCCCATCATGAAATAGTGGCCCTCGGGCACCTTGCAAACCACGCCTTCGACACTGTAGCGGCAGTTCTCGCGGTACGCAAAATTGCTCGCGCCCTGGATGAAAGCAGGGACCTCGGGATTGTTCAGCAGCCGGTGGGCCTTGCCGTCCAACTGCTCCTCCAACTGCTTGAAGTAGCGCATGCTGTCTTCCTCGAAGAAGTCCGGCGCATTGGTGGTGGGCACCGCCTGCCCGTTGACGGTCAGGCGCTTGTTCAGGTAGGCCACTTCGTCGCCCGGCACACCGATCACGCGCTTGATGTAGTCAAGATTGGGCTGGGGCGGGTAGCGGAACACCATCACATCGCCGCGCGCCGGCTTGTTGCCTTCGATGATCTTGGTGTTGATCACCGGCAGGCGCACGCCATAGGTGAACTTGTTGACCAGGATCAGGTCGCCCACCAGCAGCGTCGGGATCATCGAGCCCGACGGAATCTTGAAGGGCTCGAACAGGAAGGAGCGCAGCACGAACACCGCCGCAATCACCGGGAACAGGCCGGCCGTCCAGTCCAGCCACCAGGGCTGCATGAGCAGGCGCCCCTGGGCTTCCTGCACATCCACGTCGACCTTCTGGATGCCCATGCGGTCCAGCTCGGCCCGGCGCTGAACGGCTGCGTCCTCGATCGCCTGGGCCGCACGGCGGCGCTGGGGCAGAAAGTACAGGCGTTCCGCCAGCCAGAACGCCCCCGTGACCACCGTGGCCAGGAACAGCAGCAGCGCAAAATTGCCCTCGATGAGGCCAAAGTACCAGGAACCCATGTAACCGACGAAGGCCGCCAGTATGGCCGCCGTGAGAATTTGCATGAACTGCATCAATCTTCCACCTGCAAAATGGCGAGGAAGGCCTCCTGGGGCACCTCGACCGAACCGATCTGCTTCATCCGCTTCTTGCCCGCCTTCTGCTTTTCCAGGAGCTTGCGCTTGCGGCTGATGTCACCGCCGTAGCACTTGGCCAGCACGTTCTTGCGCAGCGCCTTGATGGTCTCGCGGGCGATGATGTTGGCACCGATGGCGGCCTGGATGGCCACGTCGTACATCTGGCGACTGATGATCTCGCGCATCTTGCCGACCACGGCGCGGCCTCGGTACTGCGACTGCGAGCGGTGCACGATGATGGACAGCGCATCGACCTTCTCGCCATTGAGCAGGATGTCGACCTTGACCACGTCGGAGGCGCGGTACTCCTTGAACTCGTAGTCCATCGAGGCATAGCCGCGCGAGACCGACTTGAGCTTGTCGAAGAAGTCGAGCACGATCTCGCCCAGGGGCATCTCGTAGGTCAGCATGACCTGGCGGCCATGGTAGGCCATGTTGATCTGCACGCCGCGCTTCTGGTTGGCCAGTGTCATCACCGGGCCCACGTAGTCCTGGGGCATGTACAGGTGCACCGTGACGATGGGCTCGCGCACCTCTTCCAGACGGCCCTGGTCGGGCATCTTGGAGGGGTTCTCGACCATGACCGTCTCGCCGTCTGCGCGCACCACCTGGTAGACCACACTGGGTGCGGTGGTGATCAGGTCCTGGTCGAATTCGCGCTCCAGGCGTTCCTGCACGATCTCCATGTGCAAGAGGCCCAGGAAGCCGCAGCGGAAACCGAAGCCCAGCGCCTGACTGACCTCGGGCTCGTAGTGCAGCGAGGCATCGTTGAGCTTGAGTTTTTCGAGCGCGTCGCGCAGCGAGTCGTATTCGCTGGCTTCCGTCGGGTACAGGCCGGCAAACACCTGCGGCTGGATTTCCTTGAAACCCGGCAGTGCTTCAGTGGCCGGCCCGGCATTGTTGGGCAGTTTCTTTTCCAGGGTGATGGTGTCGCCCACCTTGGCGGCCTGCAGCTCCTTGATGCCGGCGATGATGTAGCCCACCTGGCCCGCATCGAGGGACTCGCGTGGCTCGTTGGCAGGGGTGAAAACGCCCAGGTTGTCCGCGTTGTACACAGCCCCCGTGGCCATCATCTTGATGCGCTCGCCCTTGAGCAGACGACCGTCGACGACACGCACCAGCATCACCACGCCGACGTAGCTGTCGAACCAGCTGTCGATGATCATGGCGCGCAGCGGACCGTCGGCATTGCCACGCGGCGCAGGCACCTTGGCCACGATGGCTTCGAGGATCTCGTCGATGCCCATGCCGGTCTTGGCCGAGCAGGGAATCGCATCGGTCGCGTCGATGCCGATCACGTCCTCGACCTCGGCCTTCGCGTTGTCGGGATCGGCATTGGGCAGATCCATCTTGTTGAGCACGGGCACCACTTCGACGCCGAGGTCCAGCGCGGTGTAGCAGTTGGCAACGGTCTGTGCTTCCACACCTTGCGATGCATCGACGACGAGCAGTGCGCCCTCGCATGCAGACAGCGAGCGGCTCACCTCGTACGAGAAGTCCACATGGCCCGGCGTGTCGATCAGGTTGAGGTTGTAGACCTGTCCATCACGCGCCTTGTACTGCAGCGCAGCGGTCTGCGCCTTGATGGTTATCCCACGCTCTTTTTCGATGTCCATCGAGTCCAGAACCTGGGCCTCCATATCGCGGTCCGCAAGGCCGCCGCATCGCTGGATCAAGCGGTCGGCCAACGTCGACTTGCCATGGTCGATGTGCGCAATGATGGAAAAATTTCTGATGTGGTTCATCAACGGGAAGCGTCAAGTAATTGAATTAAAACGGCGCGCACAAGAAAAAAGGGCGCGTCGAGTGGCGACGCGCCCTGAACCAACAATCATTGGCAACTGCGATAGTTGGATCTTCATTGTAGGCAAAAAGCGTGTCGGGAGCAGCCCGGCACTGGCATGAAAAGGGTCGTTGTCTGACTGCAACAGGGATTTTATACACAGTTTATTCACAGATTCAAGCCACGCATCGATGAACAACTTGTGGGTGAGCTGTGGATCAGCTGTGCATGAGCACGGTACATCCCGCATGGTGGAGCAGGCGCCGTTCAATATGCACATAATGGTTGAACAAGCACCCGTATTCTATCGAAACTGGTTGATGCACTGGTCCAGAAGTTAGCGAGAGCTAACCTTTCAATTTTTTTTCGACCCTTGGCGCAGGCTTGCTTCCGGTGGGATTTTTGGCAAAACCCCACCGGAGTCAGAGGGAATAGCCCTCCTGAAACCGCCTTGTGCGCACGGCCGCCAGATGGCCTTCTTTCCTCAGCGCAGAGGCCGGATCACTGCGTACTGGGCCCACTCGCCACGTCGGTAGAGCACGCTCAGGGGCTTGCTCTTGTCTGCCTTGGACACCACTGCTTCAAAGTCCTTGAGGCTTGCGACCTCCGTGTTGGCAACCGAAAGGATCACGTCGCCCTCGCGCAGGCCCGCACGCGCAGCAGCATCAGTGGCCGAAGCCACGGCCACGCCCCCCTTGAGCTTGAGCTCCTTCTTCTGCGCGTCGGTGAGCTCGAGGACGGACAGGCCCAGCTGCTGGGCCGCTGCCGATGCCTTGGGCTTCTCCTCTTTCGGCTCGGCCGCCTTGGCCACCGGCTTGTTGTCGGGTTCGATCTCGGCGATGGTGATGCTGAGGTCGCGCGAGCTGCCGCGGCGAAACACCGAGATGGCGCTCTTCGTGCCCGGCTTGGTGTTGCCCACCAGGCGCGGCAGGTCTGCCACCTTCTCGATGGGCTTGCCGTCAAAGCGCGTGATGATGTCACCCGCCTCGACCCCCGCCTTGTCCGCGGGCGAGCCCGATTCCACACCCGTGACCAGCGCACCCTGCGCCTTGCCCAGACCGATGGTCTCGGCCACGTCCTTGCTGACGTTGCCGATCTGCACGCCGATGCGGCCGCGCGTCACCCGCCCCGAAGAGCGCAGCTGTTCGCTGACGCGGATGGCCTCGTCCATCGGGATGGCGAACGAGATGCCCATGAAGCCGCCCGAGCGCGAATAGATCTGGCTGTTGATGCCCACCACCTCACCCCGCATGTTGATGAGCGGACCACCGGAGTTGCCGGGATTGATGGCCACGTCGGTCTGGATGAAGGGCAGGTAGTCGCCGGTGTCGCGCGCCTTGGCACTCACGATGCCCGCCGTGACGCTGTTTTCCAGGCCGAAGGGCGAGCCGATGGCCATCACCCACTCCCCGACCTTGAGGCGGCTCACGTCGCCCACCTTCACGGCCGGCAGGCCGGTGGCATCGATCTTCACCACGGCCACGTCGGTGCGCTTGTCGGCGCCCACGACGCGGGCCTTGAACTCCCGCTTGTCGGTCAGCGTCACGATGACCTCGTCGGCGCCATCGATCACATGGGCATTGGTCATCACGAAGCCATCGGCCGTGAGGATGAACCCCGAACCGACGCCGCGCGGCTGTGCCTCCTCTTCCTGCTGGGGGCGCTGGGGACGTTGCTGGCGCGGCATGTTGGGGATCGGCACGCCGAAGCGGCGAAAGAACTCCAGCATCTCCTCATCCATGCCGTTGGCCGAGCGCTCCGACGCTTTCTCGCGTGTGCGGATGTTCACGACCGAGGGCCCGACCTGGTCCACCAGATCGGTGAAGTCCGGCAGACCTCGAACCACCGCGGACTGCGCCATCGCCACGCCCTGGGGCAGCACTGCCACGCTGGCCACCGCTGCCACCATGCCGGACATGGCCAGGGCGCGCAACATACTCCCGTCAAACTTGGACATCATCGACCTTTCATGAAATGTGGGGGAACGCCTCAATGTGTCACTGCATGTGAAAGGGGGGACGGCAAATGGTTCCCGAAATCCTCCACCCCGGTGGGCAGCCCTGGCTCAGCGCACACGCTCCAGCGCACCCACGAACAGGCGCAGCGTCTGCATGGGGACTTCGCCCACGGCCGTCACCCAGGCCTCGGACGCCATGCGCTGGCCCAGCATCTGCGTGGCGCCCACGCTGCCCAATTGGCCTTGCGTGCCATGCCGCCTCACATCGAAGGGCTCAATGAACAGTGACACCGTCGCCAGGCCATCGGAATACAGGCACTGCAGCACCGGCGCAGCCTCTGCGGGCCCCGCAGCCGCCAGCCGCTTGTGGCAGGG